>JBJESH010000190.1:0-13439 GCA_051882695.1 Oscillospiraceae bacterium
TAATGCTTAAAGGCTCGGAGAAAACTGATATACCCACAATTGCAGCAGTGACAGGTTCTACTGAAGCCATAACCGAAGCCTTTCCCGGTTCAACGGTCTTGAGTCCAAGAGTGTAAATTAGATAGGGGAGTACCGTTACCACAAACGCAAGCAAAACTCCCCAGCCAATAGCTGAAGGATGTGAGGAAAGCTTGTCCATTAATTCAGGAATATTTACAAAAGGAATAACCCCGACGGAAGCAAAAATAAACGTGTATAGTGTAATTGTAATACTGTTATAGCCTTTGTTCAGCGCATACTCGCTGAAAATCGTATATAGTGCATAACCGAAAGCCGAACCGAGTCCCGTTAGTATCCCGTTTACGTTAAGTGCAAGCATTCCGTCAGCTGCTCCAGTAACTAATGCACAACCCGCAAAAGCTGCAACTGCTGCAATGATTTTCCGTACGGTAATCTTTTCTTTGAAAAGAATGACCGATAAGGTCATAACCATTATTGGAGCGGTATAAAGCAGCACGGCTGCCGCTGAAAGCGAAGTAAGTGTGATAGTTCGGAAATAACAGAAGTTGAAAAAAACTATACTGCATACACCTGTACCCAAAAAGCACCATATGTCACGAAGCTTGATAATAAACAGCTCTTTATTGTAAATAAGCGTAAAAGCTATCATTATAATCATTGTAAAAAAAGCTCTTACCGCAACTATCTGCATTGAGGAAAGTCCGTAAATGTCCAGATTTCGGACAAAAAGTCCCATAAGTCCCCAAAGGATACCTGCCGAAACAATAAGAAAACTTCCTAAATATTTGCCGGTTCTCATACTAAATGTTCCAATCTGAAAGCTAATTTGCATCGTAAAAAACGCGGTAATTTTTTTCAGAATGTGAGTATACACTCATAACAAGTCCGATGCAGATGAACATACTCACCATGCTTGAACCTCCCTGACTGACAAACGGCAGAGGTACACCGATAACCGGCATTACTCCAAGTTCCATTCCAAGATTAAGTACACAATGAATGAACATCATCGAAAATACGCCTATGCATATAAATTTTCCCAAATCGTCCTTTGCTATTCTGCTGTCTACAACAATTTTGAGGCAAATATATGTCAGCACAGAAATAAGTGCAATACACCCTATAAAACCGAAGCATTGTCCGACATATGTGAAAATAAAATCATTCTGTACATACGGTACGCTTACATATTCGTCTGCAAAAAGTCCTTTCCCGAAAAGCTGTCCCGAACCGAGAGCAAGCTTTCCCCAGTATTGCTGATATGCTATATCCGCAAACTCCGGATTGCTCATAGGGTCTTCCTCAAACAGGACGAGAAATCTCATTTTTTGATGTGGAAGCATTATTTTGTTCCAGAGTACCCATACTGCGGCAGGTGCGGCAATAATGCAGGGAAGTATATATTTCCATGAAATACCTGCGGAAAATAACATACAAACGAACATAACGAGAAAAACAACTGCTGTACCGTCATCGCCCTGAGCAACAACTATAAGCGTAGGCACAGCCCCGTGCAGGCAAAGAAGCGCAACGTGTCCGATATGATTTATTTTATCACCAATTTTTGAAAGGTGAAGAGCAAACGTCATAATAAATGCTATTTTCAGAAATTCAGACGGCTGAAGCGTAGTGAATCCAAGATCGATCCATGCTGCGTCATCAACATTATCGAAAGGCTTGTACACAAGCGGAGTAAATGTCAGCATAGTAAGCCCCAGCGCAGCCGGACCATATAAAAACCAAAGCTTTGTATATTTGTGATAATCCAGAGCAGACATTACAAGGGCAATCCCAGCACCTATACATAGACATATAAACTGCATTTTGTACATACGCGGTTCTCCGCTTATGCCATTACGCACAAGTGAATACATAAGTATTACGGAAAGTGCGGAAACTGCACAAACCGCAATGAACAGCATTTTGTCAAGCTTCCTGAAATACTGCCATATAATTTTGAACAGCTTTTTTACCACAGCTTCAGCTCCTTCCGGTAAGATTTTTTCGTAACGATAAAAATATTATACCTTATAAAAGCGTTGATTTCAAGTGATTTTTAATTTTGAAGCCGAATTGTAATTATTCTTCAATGTAATATTCATTAGGATCAAAATATTTTTCATTAATATTTCTTTCAAGTATGTCAAAAATATAATCATATCCGAATTTACTCATATTTTTTACCCCGTGTGACTCAGCCAGCTCACGAGTATACATTGAAAGGGGATAAATCCTTACATCGTGATAATTTCCGTCATAATGTGTGATAACAGGAACAAGCTTGATATTGTCAATGATCGGCTGTTGATCTTCATCGGCATTTTCATCAATACGGAGAGAAACGTCAAATTGCAGGACTCCTCCGATAAGATTTTGTCCTACGCTCTGTGCGGAAATAAAATTTCCGAGAGAATAGGCGCAAAGCGCATAAGTGCCGTCCTCACGCTGGATCTCCTCAATATCACGCAGAACATGAGGGTGATTTCCGATAATAATATCCGCTCCTGCGTCTACAAGCTGTTTTGCAGTTGTACGCTGATAATCACTGATTATATCGGAATTTTCCACACCCCAGTGAAGTGAAACAACGCATACGTCGGAAATCTCCGAAGCGGACTTAATTTCAGCCAGCATTGTATCAATGTCATAAGCGTCACCGATTTCCAATTCACTTCCGTCAGGAAGATAAAGTCCGTTCAGCGATTCGGTATAGGAAAGAAATGAAAAGGTAATTCCTTCAAATTCAACTGTGCGGATATTGGCTCTGTCATCCAAATTTCGGTATGCGCCGGCAACAATTGCATTTTCTTTGCTTTCCCAGTAGTCAAGGCAGGCGGAAAGACCGTCTGTGCCTTTGTCAAGAGTGTGGTTGTTGGCAATGGTGAATACATCGAATCCAATATCAAGCATATGGTCGCCGAGCTGCGTTGGACTGTTGAACATCGGGTATGTGGACGGTTCAAAAATATCATTGCATATAAGTGTTTCCTGATTAATAATTGCCATATCTGCGCGTCTTATAAGGTCGGCGGCGTTCTCATAGGCATATGTAAAGTCATAACCTCCGTCCAGTGCCCGTGCATGAGCCTGATTATAAATACTGGAGTGAATAAGATTATCCCCAACAGCGGCAATGCTTACCGTGCTGTATTCAGGAACAGGCTCGGTTGTGACGGTTGTAGTTTCTGTCGTTTCGGGTGGTAAGGTCGTTTCTGTGGAAACTGCTGTTGTATTAGATATACTTTCAGTAACGGAATCAATTGTCGGAACATCACTGACGGATTTTCCGCAGGAAGCAAATGCAATAAGCATTGAAGAAAAAAATGCTGCAAATAAAACTTTTTTCATAAAAAACTCCTGTTCGTTTTGTATTGTAATTTGCATACTGTTTTTACTTGTACAAATAATATTATAAAATATTTCCCGATAAATTTCAATCATTTTTCAAAATAATGTTGAAATGGACAATTAATTATAATATAATGTAAATAATAGGTTAATGGAGTTATAAGTTAATCCTATTAGCAGTATTGACAAGAGATCGTAAAGGAGTGCATTAGAAATGAGAAAATTTTCTACCCAGACCCCGGATAACTGTAAAGAAGAGGTATGCGGAATTATTGAAGAAATAAAAGGGCTCCCAAGTATGAGCATTTCCGAGTTTGCACCCGAAAAAACAGCTATGATAGTTGTTGATGTTGTTAACGGATTTATCCGTGAGGGCGCAATGGCTTCTTCGCTGATTGAAAGTATTGTTCCGAATATTGCGGAGCTTATGGAGCGTTGTGTTAAGCTTGAAATTCCCGTAGTAGCTTTTGCCGATTGCCACAAGGACGGCTGTGCTGAGTTTGCTTCTTTTCCGCCTCATTGCCTTGAAAACACGAACGAAAGCGAACTTGTGGATGAACTCAAAAAAGTCGGCGGATATTTTCTGCTGAAAAAGAATTCCACCAACGGCTTCCACGAAAAAAGCTTTATGCAGTGTCTTATGCAGAATCCTCAGACAAATACGTTTATCGTTGTCGGCGACTGTACCGATATTTGTGTAATGCAGCTTTGCCTTACGCTGAAAACATGGTTTACTCAGCAGAATAAAACGGCTGAAATAATCGTACCTGTTAATTGTGTTGAAACATATGATGCACCTGGACACGATGCTGATTTTATGAATATAGCTGCATATAAGCTTATGAATGGAAGCGGTATAAAATTCGTTTCTGAAATTAAGGAGAAATAATAATGGATAAAAGCAAAAGAAATCTTACTCTTTTAACCGACTTCTATGAACTGACTATGGCAAACGGCTATCTTGAAAATGGTATTGGCGATACTATTTCATATTTTGATATGTTTTTCAGAAGCGTTCCGGACGGCGGAGGCTTTGCAATAATGTGCGGACTTGAGCAGATGATAGATTATATGAAATCTCTTAAATTTGACGAAGATGATATTGATTATCTCAGAGGCAAGGGAATCTTCAGCGAAGCGTTTCTTGATTATCTTCGCAATTTCAGATTTTGCTGCGATGTCTGGGCTGTTCCCGAGGGAACTCCTATCTTCCCTAATGAGTCGATCGTAACCGTCCGCGGACCTGCGATTCAGGCGCAGTTCGTGGAAACAATGGTGCTTATCTGTATTAACCACCAAAGTCTTATCGCAACAAAAGCCAACAGAATAGTCCGTGCAGCAGAGGGCAGACCTGTAATGGAGTTCGGCTCACGCAGAGCGCAGGGATTTGACGGTGCTGTTTATGGAGCGAGAGCTGCATATATAGCAGGCTGCTGCGGAACTGCCTGCACTATTTCTGATAAGGAAATGGGCACGCCTGCTCTTGGTACAATGGCTCATTCATGGATCCAGATGTTCGACAGCGAACTTGAGGCGTTCCGCGCCTATGCAAAGTGCTATCCGAACGGAACAACCTTGCTCGTTGACACCTATAATGTACTTAAATCCGGTGTTCCAAATGCAATAACAGTATTTAAGGAAATGCGCGCAAGGGGAGAGAAGCCGGTCGGAATACGTATTGACAGCGGTGACATAACCTATCTTTCCAAGTGCGCAAGACAAATGCTGGACGATGAAGGATTTGCCGATGTTAAAATAGTTGCTTCAAATTCTCTTGATGAATATATTATACGGGATCTGCTGCTGCAAGGCGCAAAAATCGACAGCTTCGGCGTAGGCGAGCGTATGATCACTTCAAAATCCGAACCTGTTTTTGGAGGCGTATACAAGCTTGCAGCAGTTGAAAAGGATGATAAAATAATACCCAAAATCAAGCTTTCAGAAAATACAACAAAGATCACAAATCCTGACTTCAAGGAGGTATGGCGTCTTTTCGATACCGTAACGGGCAAGGCTATCGCAGATGTGCTTACATGCAGGGGAGAGATCATTGACGATACAAAGCCGTATGAAATTTTTGACCCCGACCATACCTATAAGCGTAAAACTCTTGAGCATTTCAGCGCAGTACGGCTTATGGAGCAGATCTTTTCTGACGGAGAATGTGTTTATATATGTCCGTCGGCATATGATATCAGGGAGTATTGTGCTGCGCAGCTTGATACTCTTTGGGACGAGCTGAAGCGGTTTGAATATCCTCATAAGTATTATGTTGACCTTTCTCAGAAACTCTGGGACAAGAAGAATGAACTTCTACACAAAGAATATAAAGGGTGATAATAGCTTTTTAAAATTATTTTTTAAATATCTATTGACATATGCAAAGTTGTATGATATAATTTAATTATACTAATTAGGTATAATTTAAAAAAGGAGTTGTGTTTTATGGAAAAGTATGAGTGCCCATGTTCTTATGTTTATGATGAAGCTAAAGGTGATCCCGATGGAGGCATCGCTCCCGGAACAAAGTGGGAGGATATTCCCGAGGATTGGGTTTGCCCTGTTTGCGGTCTTGGCAAGAGCGAGTTTACAAAGCTCTAAAAATATAGGCGGATTTTATCCGCCTGATAAAACAATTTTTAAAAGGAAGAAATGCTATGCTGAGACTTAAAGAAAATATTTATTATGTAGGTGCTATCAATCCTAATCTCCGTGTTTTCGATATTATAATGAAAACTGAGTACGGAACGACCTACAACGCATATCTTATCCGAGGCGAAAAAACTGCGCTTGTTGAAACTGTCCATGACCGCTTCAGAGATGTTATGCTTGATAACATCAGACAGGTATGCGATCTGTCGGAAATTGATTATGTGGTGTTCAATCATACCGAACCCGACCATAGCGGTTCGGTTGACGAACTGATAAATATTAATCCGGATGTAAAAATAGTTGGTTCTGCGGCAGCGATAAAGAATATTTCAGGTGTAACGAACGGAATGTTCAATAGTATTACTGTAAAAAACGGAGATACTCTTGATCTCGGCAACGGAATAGTGCTTGAATTTATTTCTGCGCCTAATCTGCACTGGCCGGACAGTATATTCACATATGTTCCTGCGTGTAAAACTGTTTTTACCTGTGATTTCCTCGGCGCTCACTATTGTGAACCGTTACTTACAGATGATGTTATTACATATCCAAACGAATATGAAGACGCTTTGGCTTATTACTATGCCGCAATTTTCGGACCTTTCCCGAAGTTTGTGCGTGATGGTCTTGCTAAGCTTGAAGCGCTTGACTTCGACATGGTATGTTGTTCGCACGGACCAGTGCTTAAAAACGGTATCAAGCATGCTATGGAAAAATATGCTGAATGGTCTGCTCCAAAAGCTAATTCCAAGAGCGCTGCAATTTTTTATGTATCAGCATATGGTTATACAGGTGCGGTTGCTAAGCGTTATGCACAGAAGCTTAATGAGCTTGGCGTTGAAACAAAATGTTATAATATAATTGAACATGATTTAGCTGAACTTAAAGAAGCTATTGATAATGCGGGAGGACTTCTTTTTGGCTCTCCTACAATCAACCGTGACGCATTGAAGCCTGTTTGGGATGTCCTTTCTGTTGTAGATGCAATTACAAACCGCGGTAAGCCTTATGCAGTATTTGGTTCATATGGTTGGAGCGGCGAAGCTTGCGGAATGCTTGAAGCTCGTGCAGATGGTCTTGGGCTGAAAAAAGCTCATGAAGCATACAAATGGATATTAAAGCCGTCCGAAACTGATTTTGAACAGATCGACACACTCGCTGAAAAGTTTGCGGAACAGATCAAAGCTTAGTAAATCGTTTTGCTGTTGTAAAGAATAGCCTTTCGGTTTTAATTCGTGCAGCATAAAAAAGTATTATAAAGTCACTTTTGATGTTATTGGTCAAAAGTGACTTTACTTTTTCGTAATTGACTTTTTATAGCACTTATAATATAATTAATTCAATTATAATATTTATAAAAACTTATTTTATAAATATTTTTTTAAATTGTCAATATAATGCTGTTCTTTTGAAAGCATATTTCTGGCTTCCTGAACAAGTATAGGATTAGCTGTTACCGAGTGGTTAAGTGCCTTGTTTATTTTAATTACCCCCATATTAGTGCCTTGTATAAGCATTTCTGCAATGTGTTCCGTGGAATTATCCTTTGCACAGTTAAGGGTTATTCCGGCATCGGTCATCAATTTTGTCATGACAGGCAAAGATTTGGGTTTCATATTATGTGACTTCATTCTTCCTACGATTTGATTGCTTTGCTCTTTGTAATTTGAAAGCTGCATACGAAGTTCGTTTTTCAGTTTTGAATCCTGAACTTTTGGAAAAATCTTTTTTATGGAGCGTGTACCCATTTCAGCGTTTTGGTAAAGTGCATTAAACAGACTATTTTGTTCTGACATAAATTTTATTCCTTTCTGATTTGTTCTTATAAATTTATTGTTCCATTTTACAAGCAAAATTATTTGCGGTAATTATATTGAAAAATTGAAGAATATATTGTATAATAAAAAAAAATATTTTTATTCGGGAGATTTATAATGGCTGGAAAAATCATATCAAAAGAAAAAGAAAGTTTTGTAAAAAGAAGCTTCAAGGGTATAGGATATTGGTTTTTGGGGAATTTTATGTGCTTTTTTGTATGTTCAACAATGATCGTGCTTATGAAAAGTCTGCTTATTCTGAAAGTTATTATTGCATTTTGTACATCTGCGATAATGCTGGGTTTGTTTTTTAACTGGTCATACTATGCGGCAAGACGCGATAAGAATGCTGTAAAGTTTCATAATATGGAGTATGATAAATATATGCCGCTTAAAATGGCAGTAATAGCTCCCATTGTTCCGTATATAATGCTCATATTGTTGTATTTATGCAAGGCAGGAGTAATTCAGGAAGCTTTTATGAGTATTTATCTGCTTCTGGATATTTGGGTGCTTCCGTTTATAACGCTTTTTACAGGAGGAAGAACAATAAACGATATTTCATGGTCGGGAATGGCAGGAATTACACTGATTATGCTTCTTCAGCCACTGACGATTTATGCAACTTATTTCTTTACTTATAATGACATAGATGTTATGAGCATTATTTTCTATAAAAAGGATAAAAATAAGTAATTAACTGTCATACAAGCCCGTAATTTTTCATAGGATAAAATAATACAAGCTGTTTGGAGGTATCTTATGAAAAAGTTTAATTGGAATGCGGCTTTTGTGGTACTAACCTTTTTTGCATGCGTAGGAGTAATAATCTATGCAGCAACCAAAATTGATAATGCGGTCACGGTTTCAAACCCAATTCCGCAGGATAACTTTATGATCGTACTTGACGCAGGACATGGAGGTATGGATGGAGGCTGCTCAACCGCCGACGGAAAAACCGAAAAGGGTATCAATCTTAACATTCTTCTTTCGGTACGGGATCTTAGCCGCTTTTTCGGATATAATGTAGATGTTACACGAGACAAGGATGTTTCTATTCATGATAAAGGTGTAACAGGCATACGCAATCAGAAGGTTTCGGATATGGAAAACAGACTTGAATTGTTCAATAAATATAGTAATGCTGTTTGTGTGTCAATACATCAGAATACCTTCAGCGATCCGAAATTCAGCGGCGCGCAGATGTTTTACAGCGATAAAAATCCTGCAAGCGAGCAGCTTGCTTCAATAATGCAGCAGAAATTCGTAGGAAATTTGCAGCCGGAAAATCAGCGTGAAATCAAGCTTTGCGGTAGCGAGCTGTATCTTTGCTATTATTGTAATAATCCTGCTGTAATGGTAGAATGCGGATTTCTTTCAAATCCCGATGAAGCGGCAAAGCTTACGGATAAATCGTATCAGCAAAAGGTTGCGTTTACTGTTTTTTCCGGTATAAATGAATTTGTAAAAATGTGATGGAGGCTTAAATGGCAGGAAAGTTAAAATCGGTCTACATATGTAATCAGTGTGGATATGAAAGCTCAAAGTGGAACGGAAAATGTCCATCATGCGGTGAGTGGAACACCTTTGAAGAAGAAATTGTTGAAACAGCTGCCAAAAATACGGGGAAGGCAGTTTCATCAATAAAAACAGTCAATCTTTCGTCAAAAATTGTAACTCTTTCAGGAGTTGACGCAGAGGACGATGTGCGTTATTCTACCGGTATAGCAGAGCTTAACCGCGTTCTCGGCGGCGGACTGGTAAAGGGTTCGCTGGTGCTTATCGGCGGTGAACCGGGCATAGGTAAATCTACCCTGCTTTTGCAGATTTGCAAATATCTCGGAGAAAATTATACTATACTTTATATTTCCGGAGAAGAAAGCATACGTCAAATCAAGCTGCGGGCACAGCGCCTTGGAGTTGATACTGAAAACCTGTCACTTTTATCAACAAACGATGCAAGAGCCGCTGCGGACACTATTTCGGTACATAAGCCTGATATTGCAATTATTGACTCAATTCAGACAATGTCGCTCAGCGAGCTTAATTCCGCTTCGGGAAGCATCACTCAGGTCCGTGAATGTACAAACCTTTTTATGCGTACCGCAAAATCAGAGGAGATACCGATTTTTATAGTAGGACACGTAAACAAGGACGGCGCAATAGCAGGTCCTAAAGTAATGGAGCATATAGTCGATACGGTTCTTTACTTTGAGGGCGAGCGGCATTTGAGTTACCGAATACTTCGTGCTGTAAAAAACCGATTTGGTTCAACAAATGAGATCGGCGTGTTTGAGATGTGTGATAATGGACTTGAAGAAGTGGAAAATCCGTCGCTTATGCTTCTTTCGGGACGTCCTACAGGCATTTCGGGAACCTGCGTTGCCTGCATAATGGAGGGCAGCAGACCTATTTTGGCAGAGGTTCAGGCACTTGTGACCAAAAGCAGCTTTTCTGCTCCTAAGAGAACAGCAACGGGATTTGATTATAACAGGCTCGCTATCATAATTGCAGTTCTGGAAAAGCGTTTGGGAATGTTTTTCGGAACGCTTGACGTTTATCTTAATATAGTAGGCGGCTTCAGACTTGACGAGCCGGCAGGTGATTTGCCGGTAGCGCTTGCGATTTACAGCGGTTATTACGATATCCCCATAAGTGAAAAGCTTATTGCATTTGGTGAGATAGGACTTGGCGGCGAGATTAGGAACACTTCAAATATTTCACAAAGAATTATGGAAGCAGAACGTCTCGGATTTACGGAATGTATCATTCCCAAGCAGTCTCTGCGGAATATCGACCCAAGCAAATACAATATGCACATTTACGGCGTGTCATCTCTTCGTCAGGCTTTTTCGGTTATACAGAAAAACAAGGAAAATCAATAAACTTTGGAATACAGATAAATCGGAGTAGTCAGCTAGAGGTGAACGAATGGCAAATATCATAACAAGTTGCAGGATCCTGTGTAGTGTAATACTATTATTCTTTCCTGCATTTTCTCCTGCTTTTTACGTTTTGTACTGTTTGGCTGGCTTTACGGATATGATTGATGGAACTGTTGCAAGAAAAACAGATACCGTAAGCGAATTTGGTTCCAGACTGGATACTATTGCAGATATTGTATTTGTTGCGGTTTGTTTGATAAAATTGTTGCCGACCTTGAAAATATCTGTATGGATGTGGATATGGATAGGGGCGATTGCAGTAATAAAGGCTATCAATGTTATTTTAGGATATATAGTTCAAAAGAAATTTGTGGCAGAACATACCATTATAAATAAGATTACAGGTGCTATACTTTTTATTTTCCCATTGACGCTATCTTTCATTGATTTGAATTATAGTGGAAGTGCTATTTGCTTCATTGCAACCGTTGCAGCAATACATGAAGGACATTTGATAAGAACAAATAAGCATATGTTACAGAATCAGTGAATTTCTGCTTATAGAAACAGATAAATTCTAATTTTTAATTAATATATATTAAAAAAGCTTCCCGATACGAAAAAATCGAGAAGCTTTTGTTATTATAATTGTGAAATATGTTTGAATACCTTATCCGTACTCCAGAAGAACATATCATCCTTAAAGCGTTCTTTAAGACCGCAGCGCTCGATCATTTCCATAACAGGAGGCTGAACACATGAGAAGTAAACCATTATACCATGAGAAATAAGTCTTTCACAGTATTCGTGAAGAGCTTCTATTCCCGAAATGTCTGCAACCGTAACGCCGCGCATTGAGAAAATAACATTGTAGTTCTCACCGAGAGCGGAAATCTTTTCTTCCAGTTTATTGCATGTACCGAAATAAAGCGGACCGGAAATATATACTACGCAAGTGTATTTAAGCTTTTCAGGGTTAACGTCGTTTTCATCAATTTTTTCGGGGTCAATTTCCGCAACCGTAACCTGCATATCCGAAACCTTGACTACAAACATAATTATCGAGAATGCTACGCCGATAAGAATTGCAACGGTAAGGTCGAAAATAACTGTTGCCGCCATTGTAATAAGAAACTGGAAAATAGCTGTCTTAATTTTCTTACCGAAAATGGATTTGATTGCGCTCCATTCATTCATTCTCCATGCAGTAACAATAAGTACACCTGCAAGCGCAGAAAGCGGTATCATAGACATTACACCGCCGAGAATAAACATAGAGAGAAGAAGTACAACTGCATGAATAATTGAAGTAAGACGGGTCTGACCGCCCGATTTGATTGCAACACTTGTACGGGCAATTGCCGCAGTAGCAGGTACGCCGCCGAAAAGCGGAATTATCATATTACCGATGCCTTGTGCAAGAAGCTCCACATCAGCATTAAGCTTTTCATTTTTCATACGTCCTGCCGAAGCTCCGCAAAGCAGAGATTCGATAAGTCCGAGAGCTGCAATTGAAATAGCGGGAACAATAAGTCCCTTAACGGTGTTCCAGTCGGCAATAGCAGATATATTAAGTCTGTCATCAAGGAAAACAGATTTAGGAATAGCGCCTACAACAGCAATGTCAAATTTACAGATTGCATTTACAGCAGTTGCAAGAATGATAGCAACAAGTGAAGCAGGGCAGTACTGTCCCCACTTTTTAGGATAAATAAACATAAATACAATAACTGCAACACCTATAATAAGTCCTGTTATGTCAAGGTGCTGTTCAAGCCTGAAATAGCTTGTGATTTTTTCAATTGTGGTAAGTCCCTCGGAGGTAAGCCCCGTAAGGTTGTTTACCTGACCAAGAGCAATAATGATTGCAATTCCACTTGTAAAACCGGTGATTACAGGCATAGGCAGATATGAAACAAGTCCGCCAAGCTTGAAAATTCCTGCTAAAAGCAAAAGTATACCCGAAATAAAGCTTGCGATAAAAACGCCCTGAATACCATACTGGGCAACAAGCGAAACGAGAATAGCAGTCATAGCACCGGTAGGACCGCTTATCTGATAGGAAGCTCCCGAAAGTCCGCCGATGATAATACCTGCAAAAATTGCGGTGATAAGTCCTGCCGCAGCGGTAGCTCCGGAGCTTACGCCGAAAGCAAGCGCCAGCGGAAGCGCAACAGCGGCAACTGTAATACCTGCAAGAAGATCCTGACTGAATTTTTTTGCATTGTAACCCTTAAATTCATTTTTAACTATTTTCCCGAAATCCTTAACTAACATAATCCTGCTTCTTTCTGTTATTTTGTCGCATTTTGAAAAACACGCCACTACTTATTTTACGACTTTGTGCGAAGCAAGTCAAGCAGAATATGAGTGCCGTAATACGGTGAAAATTTGTATACTATGTCAAATCCATTGAATAAAAGCGGTCTTGTCCTTTCGGTTGTAACCTGCTCGTTCGTAGAAATTCAGCGTGCTTTCACTTTTAGAGCCTGTAAGAAGCATCATTTTGTAGCAATTCTCTTTCATTGCAATTTCTTTCGCAAAATCAAGACAAGCAGTTGCAAGACCTTTTCTGCGGTAATTTTCATCGGTAACGACATTTTCAATAAAAGCATAAGGCTGTTGATTGTGTGTAAGGTTCGGGATTATGACGCATACGCAGGAAGAAACTATTTTGCCGTCCTCTTCGGCAACGATAATATGATGATTGGGGTCA
>JBJESH010000191.1:0-8743 GCA_051882695.1 Oscillospiraceae bacterium
GAATAATTTTTGCCCTCCTGATTTTTGGAGAAATCCAGCTTGATGCTTCCCTCGGCAGCAGCTCCGCTTGTGGATATCGAAGCGGTAGTAGCCTTTGAAGCCTCGGCAATTGTATATTTTGCAGCTGTTGCGCCGGGAGCGGCGGTAGCTGTAATTATCTTATCATTGGAAGAAGTTGCAGTACACTTTTTCATGACTGCATTGGACTTAATGGATTTTTCACCGAGAATATCAAGGAACTTGTTCTTGAAATCGGAGATCTTGCTTATTACAGAGCGATAGCTTTCCTGCTTCCACTGAAGTGTCTGAAGCTTCTGTTTTTTCGAGTTAAGGCGCGCCTTTGTGTTGGCGGACATAGCCTTTACCAGTTCTTCAGTTTCAAGGCCGGAAATCAAACCTGCAACTCTGTTGGTATTATTTGAAATTGATGACATACAGATTCCACCTTTCACCGTTAATCTTCATTCTGCTGATTTTTTATAATTGACAGCAGGTCGGCGGCAGGCTTATGCACCGCTGCCTGAATGTTAAATCTTTCGGTATCGAAAAGTTCGTTGCGGATTATCCTCACGTCCGAAGGAGCGTCAATACCGATCTTGACCCTGTCCTTAGCCGTTTCAACAACGGTTATTCGGATATTCTCGCCAATGCGGAGACCCTCTCCGGTTTTACGGGTTATAACGAGCATCAGTCTCCCTCCTTTTTAAAGATGGGGAACTTTATAGGATAATTCTCAGCGGCGATAGTCTGCACCGCAAGCATTTTTTTCGGGTTTATCATGATCGGACTTTTCATATTGACCGTTGTGTCCTTATATTCCTCGGGAACAACAGCAAGAACAAGATAATGCGGCTTTTCACCCTTTTCAAAGCCTGCCGCAGAAATGCTTTCCTCATCGGCAGTAACGGAATAATCCTCGGCTATCTGATTCGGGTCGAATACGATAAAGCAAAGATTTTCATTATTCACACTCTGAAGCCATGCGGGATATTTGTCCTCGCCGAGAGGAGAAAGCATAATAAATTTATGTTCATCCTCAAAAGCAAAAATGCCGTGAGGAAAGGTTATGATCTTATCCTCGGAAATTTTCTGTTCACCGAAATCCCTTGTTTTAATAGTCATTTTAAGATCCTTTCGTTATGCGAGAACATCAAGCGGCGGTTCATAATTGGGGTCTGCACTTCTGGGGAAGTAGATAGGCTCACCAAGATATTCAATATCCAGTTCAGGCATCTGCTTGATGATAAACTCAATGCTTCCCGGAACAAATTCAAACTCCGGCATATCGGATGACAGATCCACCGGCTGGCTGCTGTTCATCTGATAATTTATGCTAAGAGTTCCGTCGGAATAGCTTACCGCACTGTTTCTGCTTTTTGGAAGAGACTGGAGCACCGATTCAATGCTTCTTGAAGCCTTCTGTGCAGTGAACTTGGTATTTTCACCTGCATTTACAGTGCCGGAAGAAGCACTGCCGTTGTCGGCAAGCTTTGCAATAGCCTCATATGTAAGAGTAAATCCGCTGTTTGAATTTCCTGACGGAATATAAACATCATAGTTTCTGTTTTCCGACAAATCGACTCTGTAAGGCTCTGCCTGAAAACGCAGTCCGCCGTCCTGCTTTGCGGAAACCTGTACCGATGGCGTTCCGGCACTGCCTGCCATATTTTCAACAGGCTTCAGCTCTGCCCTCTGAACCTTTACTTCAACTTTGATCGGAACGTGTTTTATACTTAGCAGCTGCTCCATATATCAATAACCCGCCTTTCACGGACGGCGAACCGTCCTTGCATTAAAATAACCGTTTGATCTATGCTTTAAATAAAATCAAAAATACTGTGGGGAAGAAGCTGTGAACCGATTTTAAGCGTTGCGTCATAAGCCGCCTTTACAGCTTCATAATTTGTGATCTCAGCTTCCATATCAGTACCCTCAACAAGGTTCTGGCGCTCGTTGAGATTGAACCTGTAATCTTCGGTTTTATTAAGGTAAAATTCTATGCTGTTCTGCTTAGTTCCGAGAGTTGTGATCTCTGTGAGGATATGGTTGTTGGCATCCTTGGCACGGTCGATTATTGCATTTACCGTAGCCTGGTCTCCCTTTCTGAGAGCCTTTGCCGCATCAAGCACAAGCTGAATGAGGTTTTTGCTGAATCTGTCGTCAAGCTTCATTGTGCCGTCGTCATTGCGTTCAACCTCATAAACGGGGTTGCCGTTAGCATCAAGCACAGGAGTTTCAGTTGTAGTTCCGCTCGGATCGGTAACAACAGTTGTTTTTGCTTTAGTACCAACCTTAGAAATATCAATACCGTTTCCTGTTATTGCAGCACCGTTCATTGATATATCAAGCGCTGTCTGAGGGTCAACTTCATATTTATCGTTATATTTTATGCCGAGACCGATATCAATGTATATCGGCTTTGAACCCGGATAAATCAGAGAATTGTCTTTCTGGTTTATAGCCTCGGTAACATCTATTTTCGGCTGATCCTCCCATTGACCGCTTTGAGAATTGTAATGGCTTACCGTATACTCGCCTGCAGCAAGCTTGCTAATTGTTCCGTCGGGAAGAATAATATCACTTGTTACATCGAAATCAAGTGGAACGCCGTTATAGGTAACATTTTTGGGATAACCGTCTGCAGGAGTACCGTCAGCATTCATGTACTGCTCATATTCGGGAGGGAAAACAACATTTCCGGCAGCGTCGGTTATCTTTACCTGATTTATTTCAAACGGAGTCGGGTCGTTGCTTGTTCCGCCGAAAAGCTGCCTTTCGGCAAAATCGGAGTTAAGGTTTTTGACCATGTGGTCGGCAAGCTCGTCAAACTCTACCGCAAATATATCAAGGTCCATCTGCTCGTATGTACCGTTTGCTGCGGCAACAAGCTTTTCCTCTACCTTGATATAAATGTCATGGGCAACGGAGTAAAGGTTTGTCTCGGCAGCCGAGAAAAGCTCCTTTGCAGTGCTGAGGTTGTCCTCGTATATATCCAGGTCACGGAGCTGGCGGCGGATAGTCATTGCCTTGCTTCCGTTGATGGAATCCTCCGAAACGCGGTTAAACCTGCGCTGGGTCATGATCCTGTTATGGCTTTTGAGCATTGTTGTCAGCGCCATGTTGTTATTCCTTAAAAACTGTCCTGTTGTAATATTATTCGTGACTCTCATTGGATTCAGTCCTTTCCGCTGTTAAGCCGTTTATCTGAGACCTACAAGTCCGGTGTTGTTGATAAGCTTATCAAGAGCTTCGTCCATAGTGGATATCATTCTGGAGATAGCATTGTACCATTTCTGATAATTCATCATATTGATACCCTCTTCGTCCATGCTTACGTCCATTACTTCGCTTCTTGCATTTTCAACGCTTGTGAGCATAATGTCGTTCGCATCGTATACACCCTGTTCATGCTCTACCTGAGTACCGAGGTTATCGCAGATATGGCTTACGAACTTTTCAAGGGAGAATTTCTGCGGGTCAGTATAAAAACCGTCACCGTACTCCTGGTCGGTAGAGAAGATGCCGAGAAGCCTGTTGATATATACGTTATCAAGCTCTTCAAATTTATTGTCGCCCTTGGGATTTGAAATGATCTCGGGGTTTTTGTTCCAGCAGTCGGCAACTCTGAAGTTTGCAGCGGCTTCTCTGAAATCTGCAACGCCGTCATCATTTTCATATGTGAACAGCTCAATGGGATTTCCATTGCCGTCAGTAAGAGGATTTCCATCGGTATCAAATGCAAATGCCTTGTTGAATTCCTCTGTCATTGTTCTTACGAAGGAATTGAGCATATCACGGTAATACTCAATACCGTTGTAATAATTTTCGATCGTTTTGTGCGGAGTTGCCTGAGCTGTGGTAATGTCTGTAACAGTTGTGCCGTCAAGAACCTGTGCGCCGCCTATTTCAACGGAATATTTATTGTCGGCAGCAGAGAAATTAACCGTTGCACCCACAGTTTCAAGCTGCTTTATAAGTTCTTCCGTATCTCCGATGTCAACGCCGTTATTGTAATCTGCCAGCTTGCTGAGAGCTTCGTTTGCGGCAGCAACATTCTGTGCAGTATATTTGTCGTTGATATATCCGGAATTTTTAGCAAATTCGCCTCTGCCGTTGTAAACGTCGAGGTAACCTCTGAGCGAGCCTGAATCAAGGAGCTGTGCGCCTGTTCCCATTCCTCCGTCGGAGGTGATATTCACCGTGTCGCCTGCTTTGTCGTTTCTTACAAGCAGCTGGGTATTTCCGCCGGTTTCGTACTTTACGTTAAGGTCGTACCAATCATCCTTGTCATAAAGACCGCTTATGATCTTGCCGTTGGCGTCACGCTCTATTTTAGAAATAATAAATTCAAGCTGAGTGGGGTCAGGTTTTTCCTGAGTGGTAGCCATCTGAGCATATTTCTTGCCCTCTACGACTCTCTGTCCCGCAAAATCAACGGTAAATGTGCCGTCATCCTCTTCGGTAACGTACATATTTCCATACTGTGAAAGCTCATCGAGAAGACTGTGCATTTTATCCTTCAGCTCAAGAGGACCGTAATCGTTGAGCACCTCATAGTTGCCCGGAGTGCTTTTGATATATCCCATTGAAATGTAGGAATCCTTGATCTGATTGTTAAGGCTGCCCATTTCGGCAAATATTGCATTTATCCTTTTTACCGTAGAGCCTGCCTCGCTGAGAGTCTGCTCGGAAATGTCATTGAGCTTCATGTTATAGTTTACAATGCACTTAACAACGCTTTCCGCATTATTTTTAGCAATGTTAGCCATTTCGCTTCTGTCTGCATTGTCTGCGGAAAATCCCTGAAGAGCCTCCTTGAACTGGCTTACGATAGCAGCGAAGCTTGCATTGAGTTCATCTGCTTCAATGCTGTCGAAAACGTCCTCAACATCGGAAAGAGTGTTGACTTTGATCCCCACATCGCAAAGGTCGCCGCTGTATACTCTTACCTTATTGTCAAGCAGCCTGTCGCGTATCTGAGCAACGCCTACGGCTTGCGAACCCATTCCTGCAAGAGAGATGGAGGTGTCATATCCGAGAGTGCCCTTTGCATTTGCTATTGAGCAGATATCAACTCTCTGTCTTGTATAGCCGGAAGTATTTATATTTGAAATATTGTTACCTGTGATATCCAGCGCCTTCTGTGAAATAAGCAGCGCCTCGCGCTGAACGTAAAGTCCTAAAAAGCTTGATGGCATTTAGATCAGTCCTTCCTCAAACATTCTTTGAAATAGCCGCTTTTGAAGCGTGCTCGTGTTTTACAGTACCCTTTCCGTCGTAAACGTCAAGCTCGGCGGTTTTTTTCTGTATCTTTTTCAATCTTTCCGAAACGATAATGTTTGCAGTATCGTTTATCTCCTTGATTTTAAATATCAGCGCCGAAAGCTCTTCGTGCTGTTCGGAAAGTCTTCTGCCGAATTCACCCGGAGCGTTTTCGGCAATTTCCGCAAAGTTTTTGCCGTCTGTTCCCTCAAGCAGCTTGACTCGCTTGCTTTCAAAGGAATTGGTTTTCATAATAAGCGCCTGCTCGCTTGAAAGAGACGCACTGAGTTTTTCGATCTCATCACGGTTTATCATATCCAGCTTGGAATATTCAAATTGGAGAAACTCCCTGTAATGAGCAATATACTCGTCAAAAAAAGCAATAATTTTATTGTAATCGGGCATAATTTTTTCCTTTCGTATAATTATACTCAAATATTACTTTAAGTATAATTTGTAATATCCCTCTTAACCCTCAAAAATAGAAGCAGCAACGCTTTCCGCAGGGATATTGTAAGAACCGTCTGAGATCATGGATTTCAGAGCAGCAATCCTTTCGGCTGAAGCGAAGCTTTCGACCGATTTCTTTGCGGAAGCCTTAGCGCCTGCGAGAGCGCCTGCGCTTGAAGCAGAGGAAAACTCAGCCTTATCGACATTTTTTGCAGCAGGTGCGCCCTGCTTTTTCTTTGCAGGCTCATAGGTATTTTTCATGTATGCGGACATTACCGAACCATAATTTTTGATTTCCATAAAGGTGATCCCGTCCTTTCGCACCTGAATTTATTTACAGGCATAATAGTAGTAATAAAAAAATCCCTCTGTTTTATTTATCGGCAGGAACTTTAATAACTTTAACAAAAAAATGTGATTTTTTATATTTCCGCAAAAAATTTTTGTCGTAATTTATATTTGACTGAAATTATACACTTTGTATAATTTTTCTGCTTTCATTCACAAGCAAATACATTCCTTTTTTTGCGATTTGACGTTTTAATGTTATTATTTTAACGTTCTATTGACTATGTTAATAAATTGTTGTAAAATGTTATATGTATGATTTTTTGTGAGGAAGTGGAAACGCCGCGTGAAAATACGTCATTTATCTGAAATTTTTATCACTGCGGCAGCAGTCCTTGCTTTCACCTCCTGCGCTCCGGAGGAAAAAGCTTCGGCGCAAAGCTTTGTCTTTGACACGTATGCGCAGCTTACCGTTTCGGGCAGCGGTGCTGAGGAAGCATTAAAAGACATTTCCGAATGCTTTGAAGATATGAACGGTGCGTTTGAGCTTTGCTACGGCACGGACGCCCTTTCGCTTCCCGAAAAAGAGATCTATAAAATCTGTCTTGAAAAGACAAACGCACTTTCGGAAAGATACGGAAACGGAGTCAACATAACCTGCGGAGCGCTTACCGAGCTGTGGGGTATCTCCACTCCCGAACCGAAAGTCCCGACTGACAGTGATATCCAAGCCGCATTGAATACGATCGTATACGGCACAGAAGGATTTCTGCCGGGGACAAGGCTTGATTTCGGCTCTGTTGCAAAGGGCTATGCCTGTGACGAGGCATACCGTATCCTGCAAGACACAAATACAGATTACGCCGTGATAAATTTAAGCTCAACTACTCTTATGTACGGCGAAAAGCCGGGCGGTGAAAAATTCCGCGCAGGAATAACAGACCCCTTAACGGGAAAAGGCTATATGGGAATAATTGAGACGGACGCCGCATTTATTTCTACAAGCGGCGGATATGAAAGATATTTCGAGGCGGACGGCATACGTTACTGCCATATCCTCGATATAAAAACGGGCAGACCCGTTGAAACGGACCTGTCATCGGTAACGGTCATAGTTCCTGCCGATACCCCTGACGGAGGGATCATGTCGGATTTTCTTTCCACGCTGATTTTTACCGAGGGTACGGAAAATATTCACAAGTGGCTGGCATATGAAGAATTTGAAGTTGTAGCCTCCGATGTGAACGGAAAGATATATACAGACTGCGGCGGATTTATTCCCGATGAGGACAGCGGTTATAAATATGAATGACAAAAACAGAAAATTACTGAATATACGCGATACGATTATAATAGTGTGCATTATAGCCGTAATATTGCTGTGTTTTATAATTCCAAGGCTTAACGAAAACACAGCTGGAGAATATGCGCTGATAACCTGCGGCGGCAAGACTGTTGCAAAGCTTGACCTTGACAGCGAGGGTATGTACACATTTCCCGAAATCAATGGAATGAGCTTTATTATCGACGATAAGCGCCATATAAGCGTTTATGAAAGCGATTGCAAAGACCATACCTGCATGAGGACATTCCCGATCTCAAGTCCGGGAGAGGCCATTATTTGCGTACCTAACAAGGTGACGGTCGAGATCATAAGCGAATTTCCCGATGAAAACAAACCGGATGTGATACTGCGATGAGCAAACTTAAACCCGACAGTGTTTCTGCGGCACGCTATGCAGCGGTCATGGGACTGCTTTTTGCCGTTTCAGCGGCACTGAACCTGATAGAAAGCATTTTCTCGGCTTTTCTTCCGGCAGGAATGAGAATAGGTCTTGCAAATATCGTTGTAATGGCGGCTATACTCTGCATAAATCTTCCGTCGGCGGCATTACTGGTAATCCTGAAATCGGCATTTGTTTTTCTGACAAGAGGAGTTACCGCAGGTATCATGTCCATTTTTGGCGGATTGGCGGCGTTTGCGGTCACGGCCTTGCTCTTCCGCAGAACTAATGCTTCATATATTTTGATAAGCGTTCTCGGAGCGCTTGCACACACTTTTGGGCAGCTTCTTGCAGCGAGAACGGTTTTAGGTACAAACTCTATCTTCGCATATGCGCCTGTACTTGCCGTAAGCTCGATCGCGGCAGGAATATGCACGGGCATTGTCTTGAAAGCGGTTTTCCCACAGATTGAAGGGGTACTGAAAAAAGAAAGGTATAAAAATATATGATTATATTCGGACGTGCCAATCCTCTTACTATAAATGTTACGGGATATGAATATGAAGCCCCCGTTTCTGAATGGGACGATTGGCTGATAGTTGAAATAGATTACTCCGTTGAGGGCAGAAGCATTTTCCATTTCAGCGACCCTTGCCTTATGACAACGGAGCTTAAAAGCTTTGCAAAAATACTTAGGGAATTTGCGACATCAAAGGAAAAGAAAAAGGTTGTCGAATTTCTTGAACCCATTATAGAATTTACATTGAAAAAAGAAAAATATGAACATTATGATTACTACATAACTGCTGAAATTAATATGGAAGCATACAAAGACAATGATATTATTGTAAAGACAAAAGCGTGCAACCCGAAAGAATATGAAAAGCTTATAGAAAGCGTTGAAGAAATGTGCAAAAAGTTTCCGCCAAGATAAACAGCTGATACAGAATTATATCCATTTTAAGGAGGATTATAAATGAACAAACTGAACGGTATACACCTTAATCACAATAAGGGTA
>JBJESH010000191.1:8843-13317 GCA_051882695.1 Oscillospiraceae bacterium
GGAGGATTATAAATGAACAAACTGAACGGTATACACCTTAATCACAATAAGGGTACCAAAAAGTGCGAAACAACGGATTTCCCACTGCCTAAGACATTGGTCATTCCCATGTCCCAGCACATGGGCGCACCGTGTGACTGCCTTGTAAAAAAGGGCGACGAGGTCACTGTCGGTCAGAAGATAGGCGACACGGGAGCGTTTATGTCAGCGCCTATTCATTCGCCGGCTTCGGGAATTGTTTCCGATGTTATTGATTATCTGCTGCCCAACGGAGCAGTCTGCAAGGCGGCAGTCATTGAAACAGACGGGAATCAGACTGTATGTCCCGATATCAAGCCGCCTGAGATAACAGACAGACAGTCCTTTATCGCCGCTGTCAGGGAAAGCGGTCTTACGGGACTCGGCGGCGCAGGCTTTCCTACCCACATCAAGCTTAATTACGACGCCGTGAAAACGCCTATCGACACTCTCGTTATCAACGCCGCAGAGTGCGAACCGTACATAACAAGCGACTACCGTGAGCTTATGGAACGCACGACCGATATTATCGAGGGTATCCTGCTTGTGCAGAAATATCTTGGTATTCCGCTCTGCAAGGTCTGTATCGAAAACAACAAGCCTGATGCGATAGAGCTTATGAAAAACAAGACGGCGGATATCAAGTCCATAGATATATTGACTCTTCCGTCGGCTTATCCACAGGGCGCGGAAAAGGTCATTGTCTATTCCGCAACGGGACGTATCGTAGCCGAGGGCGAGCTGCCGTCAAATCAGGGCGTTATGGTAATGAACGTTTCTACCGTAGCGGAAATATACCGCTACACTCAGACGGGTATGCCTCTTGTTACAAGACGCATCACCGTTGACGGCGACGCAGTAACGAAAAACGCAGGAAACTATTTCGTACCGATAGGTACAAGGGTTTCCGAGCTCCTTGAATACTGCGGCGCAGAAGGAGCGAAAAAGGTTCTTTACGGCGGACCTATGATGGGTATGTGCCTTTATGACACCGACCAGCCGGTAACAAAAACCACAAACGCTATCCTTGCTTTTAAGGAAGGAAGCCTGCCCAGAACCACAGCCTGCATACGCTGCGGAAGATGCGTAAGGACCTGCCCCTTTGAGCTTATGCCGGTAATGATAGAAAAAGCTTACAACGCCAAGGATGTGGAAGAGCTGAAGCGGCTCAAGGTAACACTTTGCATGAACTGCGGCTGCTGTTCATATGCGTGTCCTGCACACCGTCCGCTGGCTGAGATAAATCAGCTTGCAAAGGCGCTCATTCCAAGAAAGTAACCAAACTGAATTTTACATAAAGGATCTGATATTTTGAAAGGATTATTTGTATCTCCGTCGCCCCACCGCGCGACGAATCTGTCTACGGCAAAAATCATGCTGATGGTTATTATTGCGCTTCTTCCGTCTGCTGCGGCAGGATGTATCTTCTTCGGACCGAGAGCTGCCGCCGTTCTTGCGGTATGCGTTATTTCCTGCGTTGTTTTCGAGGCGCTTTCAAGAATTATCATGAAGCGTGACCAGACGGTCTCCGACCTGTCCGCAATAGTTACGGGACTTCTTCTCGGAATGAATCTTCCTGCAACTATACCATTTTACATTGCCGTTATAGGAAGCTTTATCGCTATCGTTATCGTTAAGCAGCTTTTCGGCGGTATCGGTCAGAACTTTGCAAACCCTGCCATTGCCGCAAGAATCGTTCTCATGCTTTCCTTTACTCCGCAGATGTCTAACTGGGTAAAGCCCTATTGGTACAGCGGCGCTGTTGACGCCGAAACAAGTGCTACTCCCCTTGCGGCTCAGTGGCTCAATTACACCGAAAACGGTGCAGACTTCAAAATGGCACCATTTACACTTTCCGAAATGTTCTGGGGAGAAACGGGCGGCTGCATCGGCGAAACCTGCGCGGCAATGCTTATTCTCGGAGGACTTTTCCTTATAGTTACAAAAGTCATTTCTGCAGCGACTCCCATTGCTTTCATCGGCTCTTTTGCGCTGCTGACTCTTCTTTATACCGGCAGTCTTACCGAAACTGTTTACGGTGTGCTTGCAGGCGGTCTTCTTATCGGAGCGTTCTTTATGGCTACCGATTATGCCACAACTCCGATAACAACAAAGGGCAAAATTATTTTCGGTATCGGCTGCGGTCTGATAACCTTTATTATCCGTACCTTCGGAAGCTTCCCCGAGGGAGTTTCATTCTCGATACTGCTTATGAACCTGCTCACGCCGTACATCGACAGAGTGACAAAGACTTCGCCCTTCGGAGCAAAGAAGCCTGTCAAAGCTGCCAAGGCTGAGAAAAACTGATTCGGAAAGGACTGACTGCAATTATGTTTAAGGATAAGATTAAGCCGCCTCTTGTGCTGACTCTGATTTGTCTCATAACCTGCGGACTTCTCGTTGCGGCATATGAAGCGACCTATGTTGACAACACAGGCGTTATAACAGAAAAGCTTACATCGGGACTTACCGAGGTATTCGGCTCGGCAGATGGCTTCGAGATGCTCAAAAACGACGACGGTTCGGTAAAGACCTGCGAGGGTGTGACATCAATTCTCTCAGACGGAACAAACACCGCCTTTGAAATTACTGCGGACGGCTACTCCACAGGCGGACTTCACGTTCTTGTAGGCATTGACGAAAACGGTTCGGTATGCGGAGTGTCTATTATGACAATAGGCGAAACTCCGGGCCTCGGCACAAAGGTACAGAACGAAGAATTTCTCTCCCAGTTCAAGGGCGTAAAATACGAAATGACTCTTTCGGAAGAAAGCGGAGAGCCTGTCAAGGCGAAAGCTGTATGGGGTTCCCGTGCGGAGATAACTTCACTGAAAATGAACGCCCAGCTTGATGGCGGAAGCGGAGGAAACGGTTTTACACTTGACGCTGTAACGGGTGCGACCTTCTCCTCAAACGGTATGTACACCGCCGTAAAAACCGCACTTGCGGCTTATGACGAAATGAAAGGAAGTGAGCAGTAATGTCTGAAAAGAAAAGCAGCCTTTATCAGCTTACAAAGGGTATCATAAAGGAAAACCCGACTCTTGTCACTCTGCTTGGAATGTGCCCGACTTTGGCTGTTACCACAATGGCTTCAAACGGCATAGGCATGGGACTTGCCACAACCTTTGTACTTATCTGCTCCAATATCGTTATTTCTTTGCTGAAAAACGTTATCCCAAAGGCAGTTCGTCTGCCCTGCTTCATCGTTGTTATCGCAAGCTTTGTAACTCTTATCGAGTTCCTTATGAAAGGCTATATCCCTGCGCTTTACGACAGTCTGGGACTGTTCCTTTCGCTTATTACCGTTAACTGCATTATCCTCGGCAGAGCAGAGGCTTTCGCTTCAAAGAACGGCGTTTTCGCTTCCATTCTCGATGCTGTCGGAATGGGTCTCGGCTTCACACTTGCGCTGTTCACAATGGGAAGCGTCCGTGAGATAATCGGTACGGGGCAATGGATGGGCATAGACCTGCACCTGCCCGTTACAATGACTCTGTTCATTATGCCCGCAGGCGGATTTTTCACCCTCGGCGTAATTATCGCTCTTGTAAATAAGCTTGCCAACAAGAAGCCGCCGCAGGAGATAGGCTGTGCAAACTGTCCCAATGCAAAGAGCTGTCCTACCTTTAACAAGGACGTTCAGAAAGGAGACGCAGAATAATGAAAGAGCTGCTTGTAATCCTCATGAGCGCAATGCTCGTCGATAACTTCGTACTGTCCAAATTTATGGGTATCTGCCCGTTCCTGGGCGTATCGAAAAAGCTTGACAGCGCCGTAGGCATGGGCGCGGCGGTAACCTTTGTAATGGTCTGCGCCACACTCTGCACCTACCCTATCTACACGCTTATTCTCGTTCCCATGGGACTCGAATACCTGAAAACCATCGCATTTATTCTTATAATAGCACTTTTCGTTCAGCTCGTTGAAATGATACTCAAAAAGAAAGTTCCTTCCCTTTATAAAGCGCTGGGCGTGTTCCTGCCGCTTATTACCACAAACTGCGCGGTACTTGGCGTAACTATCCTCAACATCGACAGCGGCTATACCCTTTTGCAGTCGGTAGTAAACGCTTTGGGAGCAGGTCTGGGCTTTACTCTTGCTCTTGTCATCTTCAGCGGAGTGCGCTCAAGAGTCAACAGCTCGGATATCCCCGAAACCTTTAAGGGAATTCCTGCGACGCTTATCGCCGCTTCAATAGTTTCGGTAAGCTTTATGGGCTTTTCGGGACTGTTCGGTTAATTTAAATCATAAATTCAGGAAAGGAACGGATAAATATGTCAACATATATTTTACCCATGCTGGTTTTCGGCGCTATCGGACTTGCCGCAGGGGTGCTGCTGACGGTATGCTCCAAGATATTTGAGGTCAAGACCGACGAGCGCATCGAAGCCGTAAACGAGGCTCTTCCACAGGTCAACTGCGGTTCCTGCGGATTTTCGGGCTGTGCAGACTA
>JBJESH010000192.1:0-3211 GCA_051882695.1 Oscillospiraceae bacterium
AGGATTTTTCGTTTATTCCGATAAATCAGTATGTGGGTCTTATGGACACAAAGGAGCTGGAGTCCGCCTGCGACCTGCTGGACTATTTTTACAGCGAGCGTGACAGTGTTTCCCGAATGAAGCAGCGCTCGCAGGATATGTACAAGCTGCTTTTAAACGCCAATGAACGTATTGCAAGACGTCTTGCAAATCAGCGGCAGGAGCTGAAAGAGTCTGCAAACCGTGAGGAGTTAAAGCTGAAGGGCGACCTTATCTCGGCAAATCTGTACCGGGTTGAAAAGGGTATGACAAGCGTTGCCGTGGAAAATTTCTACGAGGAGGGCTGCCCGCAGGTTGAAATAAAGCTTGACCCGAGGCTTACCCCGTCCCAGAATATGCAGCACTATTATGCAGAATACCGCAAGGCTGATACTGCCGAGAAAGTTCTTACCGAGCAGATAGCCAAGGGCGAGGAGGAGCTTGCATATATCGACAGCGTTTTTGATGCGCTGACCCGTACCAACGGCGAGGACGAGGTGAACGAGCTGAGGATTGAGCTTGCGGAGCAGGGATATCTCCGTTCGGCAAAGCTGAAAGGCAAGCCGCCCAAATCGCATCCGCCCCTTGAATTTACCTCTCCGGAGGGCTTTAAGATACTTGTGGGAAGGAACAACAAGCAGAACGATATGCTTACCACAAAGCTTGCGGATAAAACCGACATATGGCTTCATACTAAGAATATAACGGGTTCTCACGTTATAATCCGTGCAGAGGGGCAGGAAATTCCCGACGATACCATAATGTATGCGGCGAGACTTGCGGCTTTCCACAGCAAGGCGAAGAATTCCTCCCAAGTGCCTGTGGATTACGTTTCCGTGCGCTTTGTGAAGAAGCCTTCGGGTGCAAAGCCGGGTATGGTCATATTCACAAACAACCGCACGTTTTATGTTACCCCGTTAAATCCCGACGAAGAATAAAAATTTAAAACTGCTATTGACAAATACCCCCATGGAGTATATACTACATATATACCCTATGGGGGTATAGGAGGCTTATATGGAAAAAAATTGCTGTAGTCACAAGACAAAACAACGTTCCGAAGAAGAATATAAATCGCTCATAAACCGTCTTAACCGAATTGAAGGACAGGTCAGGGGTGTGCGTAAAATGGTGGAATCAGATACCTATTGCACGGATATACTGATACAAGTAAGCGCAATTACTGCGGCATTGAATGCTTTCAACCGTGAATTGCTTGCAAATCATATCCGCACCTGTGTAGCGGATGATATCAGAAACGGTAAGGACGAAACCATTGACGAGCTTGTTATGACCTTGCAAAAGCTGATGAAGTAATCTAAGAAAGGATATATTATGAAAAAAACCTTTAAAATTTCGGGAATGACCTGCGCCGCCTGTGCGGCAAGGATAGAAAGGTTTGTCAAAAAGCTTGACGGAGTATCTGACGCAAGTGTGAATTTTGCGGCTGAAACGTTGACAGTGGAGTACGAAAAAATCGGTGCAAAGGAAATTGAAGCTGCTGTTGTCAAAGCAGGCTATGCCTTTGCAGATAAAAATGCAAAAAAGAAAATGTCACATGATAAGGTCATGCTTATAAGGCTGGTATTGTCGCTGATTTTTGCCGTTCCGCTGCTTGTGATAAGCATGGGTCATATGATGGGAATGCCTCTTCCGGATGTGATAAATCCGCATCATAATCCCATGAATTTTGCACTTGTGCAGCTTGCACTGACTGTTCCCGTAATAATTATCGGTTGGAAATTTTTTGCGGACGGCTTCCGCAATCTGTTTCACCTTTCCCCTAACATGGACAGCCTTATCGCTCTCGGCTCAACTGCCGCAATGGTGTACGGATTTTTCGCACTGTATAAGATATCGCAGGGTAATTCCGATTATGCAATGCATCTATATTTTGAATCGGCGGCAACCATTCTGACGCTTATCACTCTTGGTAAATACCTTGAAGCACGTTCAAGGGGCAAGACCGACGAATCGGTAAAAAAGCTGATGAACCTTGCTCCCAAAACGGCGTTTGTGATGCGAGGCGAAAAGGAGCTTGAAGTTGCACTCGGTCAGGTCAGGGTCGGAGATATCGTGGTTTCACGTTCGGGTGAAAGCTTTGCCGTGGACGGCGAAATAATCGAAGGCTCGGCTGTTGTTGACGAATCAATGCTTACCGGCGAAAGCGTTCCCGTGGAGAAAAAGGTCGGCGACAAGGTAACAGGTGCAACACTTAACAAAAACGGCTTTGTAAAATACCGTTCCGAAAGGGTGGGCGAGGACACAGCACTGTCTAGGATAATCAAATTTGTTGAGGAAGCGCAAGGCTCTAAAGCTCCCATTGCACGGCTTGCGGATATTATTTCGGCATACTTTGTTCCTGTGGTTCTTGCTCTGGCGGTAATTGCCTCAATTGGCTGGCTTATTGCAGGCGAAAGCGGAGAATTCTGCGTGACAATCCTGATAAGCGTTCTGGTTATTGCCTGCCCATGTGCACTGGGACTTGCCACTCCCACGGCTATAATGGTAGGTACGGGCAAGGGTGCCGAAAACGGCATACTCATCAAAGGCGGTCAGCCGCTTGAACAGGCGTGCAAGGTAACTGCAGTTGTATTCGACAAGACCGGTACGCTGACGGTAGGCAAGCCGTCTCTTACCGATATAATACCATATGGCATAGAGAAAAACGAGCTTTTGCGGCTTGCAGCTTCGGGGGAGGCTGCTTCGGGACACCCATTGAGCGAAGCTGTCGTGGACTATGCCGCAAAAAATAAAATTGCTCTTTCCGAAACTCAGGATTATAAAAATCTTGAGGGACGAGGGATTTCTGTGACGGTTGAAGGAAAGAAGCTTCTTATCGGAAATATTCGTCTTATGGACGAGGAAAAAGTTGAAGTTCCAGAAGAATATCTGCAAAAGGCGGAGCATATTGCGGATATGGGCAGAACTCCGATGTTTACCGCAGCAGACGGAATATTCACGGGAATTATTGCGGCAGCTGATACTATAAAAAAAGAAAGCATGAGCGCCGTTGCGGAGCTTCATAAAATGGGGATAAAGACTGTAATGCTCACAGGCGACAACAGCCGTACCGCAAAAGCTGTTGCAGGTGAGCTTGATATTGACAGCTTCATTGCGGAGGTTTTGCCTGAGGAAAAGGCGGAGCATATCAAAAAGCTTCAGCAGCAGGGAGAGATCGTTGCAATGGCAG
>JBJESH010000193.1:0-3210 GCA_051882695.1 Oscillospiraceae bacterium
TTTTCTCCTCGCGCTCCTCTTTCCCTAAACCCTTTCCCCCTCCGGCTACCGATGTCCTTTTATTGGAACGGTTACCAATTTCGCACTACGCTAAAATTAAATTTACCAAAATAATTACGAATTACGCATTACGCATTCCGCATTATATTAAAGTTACCGAGCCACAAATGAAAAGATTTACGCAAACTAAATTACGGAATGGGTGCGGCGGCTCGCCGCTATTATTAAAGAAAGGATTTTCTGTATGACCTTAAAAGAACTGTATGAGCTTACCGACAACATGCTTCGCTATGCAGGAGTTGAAAATCACAGCTTCGACACCGACTGCCTTTTCGAGGATATTCTCGGTGCGGACAAGCTTGCTCTTATGCTGAAAGGCTGCGATGAAGTTCCTGAACCCGATGCTGACAGGCTTATGGAGGCTGCCGAAAAACGCTGTTCGGGAAATCCTTTGCAGTATATTCTCGGAAGCTGGGAATTTTACGGGAGGACTTTCTGTGTTGGCGAAGGTGTACTGATACCTCGTCCCGACACGGAAGTGCTTGTTGAAAAGGTTCTTGAGCATTTTAAAAGTGCAGGGAATTACTCTCCCGAAATATGCGACCTTTGCAGCGGCACGGGCTGTATTGCGGTAACTCTCAAAAAAGAGCTGCCGAAGGCGACCGTTCATGCGGTTGAATTTTCTTCGGACGCTATGCCGTATCTTATAAAGAATATTCATCTGAACGAAGCGGATGTGAAGATAATCAAGGGTGATGTTACCGATGGTCGGCTGCTTGAAAATTTTGCCGATCCGGACGATATCGGCGAGTACAGAAAAATCGACTGTATCGTTTCAAATCCGCCTTATCTCACCGACAAGGAGATGGAGGAAATATCCCGTGAGGTCAAGCATGAGCCTGAGCTTGCTCTGAGAGGCGGTTCGGACGGGCTGAAATTTTACCGCATAATTTCATGTCTTTGGAAAGAAATTCTGAAGGACGGCGGTCTGCTTGCCTTTGAGATAGGCTGGGAGCAGGGTGCTGCTGTAAAAGATATTATGGAGAAAAGCGGATATAAAAACGTTACGGTGCATAAGGATTATGCAGGGAATGACAGAGTAGTCACGGGTATCAGCATTTCTCTTGAAGCTTGAAATTGGTTTTTCAATAATGTAACCAAAAATTAACTTGAAATTTTTGTCGGAATATGATATATTATACTAAGGAAAGGATGATCTATATTAATCGGCTTTTCCCTGAACACCATTTAATTCTGAATGGTTAATCGGATTATTACCGCAGAAAGGTACATACAATAATATATAGATTGTTATGCGCTGTTTCTGAAAGGAGGCTTGTTATGGTAATAGTTTGGATCGTTGTTCTTGTGGCTGCGCTTCTGGTGGAGGCGGCGACATTTGCGCTGGTTTCGATATGGTTTGCGGCAGGCGCTCTCGGCGCACTTATCGCAGCGGCTCTGGGAGCAAACCTTACGGTGCAGCTTATCGTTTTTACGGTGCTTGCCGGCGTACTTCTGGCGTTTACGCGTCCGCTGATGAAAAAGCTGTTTCCGGGCAAGTTTATTCCTACAAATTCCGAACTGGAGGTAGGCAAAACCGCTGTTGTCATTGAAAAGATCGACAATGCTTCCGGCAAGGGCAGAGTCAAGGTCAGCGGAGTTAACTGGAGAGCAGTCTCCGAAAGCGGAGAGGAGATCCCTGAGGGAGAGATCGTTGTTGTTACCGAAGTGCGTTCAGCAAAGCTCGCAGTAAAAAAGGCTTCGGAAAATGACAAGGGTTAAAATATTTGAAAGGTTGGTTTTGTTATGCAGTATATTTTAATAGGTATTATTATTCTGGCAGTCATCATTGTTATTTCGGGTATCAAATTTGTTCCGCAGGCGACTGAATATGTGGTTGTACGTCTGGGTACTTATTCCCGTTCGCTTCAGGCAGGTCCGCATTATGTTGTACCTTTTATTGAAAAGGTCGCAAAGAAGGTATCGATAAAGGAACAGGTTGCCGATTTCAGACCCCAGCCCGTTATCACAAAGGATAATGTTACTATGCAGATAGATACGGTCGTATTCTACCGTATTACCGATTCAAGACTGTACACATACGGCGTTGAAAGACCGCTTTCCGCTATCGAAAATCTTACCGCAACCACTTTGCGTAACATTATCGGTGAGCTGGAGCTTGACTCGACTCTTACTTCAAGAGATACCATCAACGCAAAGATCACGGCTATTCTTGATGAAGCTACCGACCCGTGGGGAATCAAGGTAAACCGTGTTGAGCTGAAAAATATTATTCCTCCGAAGGAAATTCAGGATTCCATGGAAAAGCAGATGAAGGCTGAACGTGAGCGCCGTGAAAAGATACTTCAGGCTGAAGGTGAAAAGAAATCTCAGATCCTTGTGGCTGAAGGTGAAAAGGAATCGAAGATACTTCGTGCCGAAGCTGAAAAGGAAGCGGAGATACTCCGCGCCGAGGCTGAAAAGCAGGCTATGATACTTCGTGCGGACGCTGTAAGGCAGCAGAAGATACTTGAAGCTCAGGGTGAAGCTGAGTCCATTGCACTGGTGCAGAATGCTCTTGCGGAAAGCCTTGTAAAGCTGAACGCTTCAAATCCGCAGGATAACGTTATTGCTCTCAAGAGCCTTGAGGCTTTTGCAAAGGCTGCCGACGGCAAGGCAACAAAGATAATCATTCCGTCCGAGATACAGAGCCTTGCAGGCATGGTAACTTCTGTAAAGGAAATTGCTTCAAACAGCACAAAGTCAAATCCGTAAGGCGTTTTATTAAACTTGTTTCGGGGTACTATTGATATAGTACCCCGATTTTTATGGTATATTTTTATAGTTATAATATTTTTCAAATCGGGAACATTAACAGCGTAAACCACTTATGCAGCCGCTTCGGTATGCACGGGGCAGTTCCCGGTCATTGCAAACGCCGCAAGGTACTTCGGCTGAAATGTGTTTATATAAAGTTCTGTGAGGCAGGGAACGAGTTTTTCTGCTTCACAGAAATTTTTTTGAGGAATTTTCAAAAAATGCTTGACAAATGAATTTGAATATGATATGATATTAAAGCTGTCTCGGAGAGATGAAAAAGTGGTTGAAAGAAAATTTGAGAAAATTTTAAAAACCCCTTGACAATTTCAACGAGGAGTGATATAATAAAAAAGTTCCACGCGGAGCGGGGAGTCAAGAGTGAATGAGAAA
>JBJESH010000194.1:0-3192 GCA_051882695.1 Oscillospiraceae bacterium
CCCTTTTCACGGCAGGTATCCTGCAAAAGCTTGAGGATAGTTTTGCCCGTGTTGTAATCCAGCGCACCGGTAGGCTCGTCGCAGAGAAGCAGCTTCGGAGATTTTGCCAGCGCTCTTGCAATTGAAACTCTCTGCTGTTCGCCGCCTGAAAGCTGTGCAGGAAAATTATTTATACGCTCGCCAAGTCCCACCTGACGAAGTACCTCCTCGGCGTCTACCGCGTCTGAGCATATCTCTGTAGCAAGCTCCACATTTTCCTTTGCGGTAAGATTCTGCACAAGGTTGTAAAACTGAAAAACAAATCCGATATCCTGTCTGCGGTATCTGGTCATTTCCTTTTTTGAAAATTTCGCAACATCTCTTCCGTCTACGAGTATCTCGCCTTCATCGCAAGTGTCCATGCCGCCAAGCATATTCAGCACCGTAGTTTTTCCTGCACCTGAAGCGCCGACAATGACCGCAAATTCACCCTTTTCTATCTCAAAATTTATTCCGTCCGAAGCGGCAATTGTGACCTCGCCCATTTTATAACGCTTATACACATTTTTAAACTCAACGTAAGCCATAAAAAGATCCTTTCAAAATATAATCAAGGTAATTATATCATATTTTGGAGCAAATGTGTATAGTTTTTCAGTTTTTTTTGTGATAAACAGATGAAAAATAAAGGCTGCTGGGATAACACCTTAAAATTGATGTTATCGCAGCAGTCCCATTCAAAATAAAAACAAACACATTATCTTAATGTTATTCAAACACAGCCTTTAAAGTGAAATCGCCGTTGAAGGAAACCTCCGCATTTAAGGAAGAAGCGTCCGAAAGCTCGCATCCGCTGTATTCCCAGCCTGCAAAAGTCTTTCCTTCGGCAGGAACAGCAGTAACTCTTACCGTATAATCGGTAAAATATTTTCCCTTGAAATCTCCGTTCAGATCAATGGCATTGCCGTTCAGAAGTACAGTTCCGGAAGCGCTGTCCGATACTGAAACAGTAACGTTTGCAATGTCTCCAAGCTCCATAGCCTTCTGCATTATTTCAGGAAATTTTTCATATCTTCCGTCAATAAACGTTGCCAGCTCATTTATTCTTCCGTTGTAATAATCTTCAATGCTGCGCTGGCTTGCGACCCAGTCAGGACCGAAACGCCTGAACGTATCGGGAACAAGCGTCACATATACATCCGCCATATCTGACAGCACAGAAAGCGCATGAAAGCTTTCAAAATTAATATTCCGCATATCGCACATTGCGGTTACAAGCTCCTGCCTGAAATCGGGATTTTTATAAAGGGCACGGAACATTTCAACAGGTACACGATGATCCTCGTCCGATGTTCCGTTGATAACCTTTGAAATATTATCGGTTTTGAAGTTTTTACCCTCGTTATAAATGCCTGACGAATAGTCGGTATCGTAAATCAGCATACGCCATTTCCCGTCGGCATATTCGCTTGAATTATCGGGAGTCCGCACCCTCCACATCTGCCAGTTGTTGCCGTCAAAAATGCTGTCCTCGTTGTAAATATAAAAATTCAGCGCACAGCAGTCAACATAGCTTCCGATATCAAGCATTCCGCATACCTTCTCATAATTTGCGCTGTCCGCCATGTCGTTGGAAACAACGAAATCATAAAGCTCGTTGTAAAGTTCTATATCCTCGTCATTGCCCTCTTCGATCTCACCTTTTTTAACTATTACAACGTTTTTATTGTCGATCCCATAATTATTTTCAATATAGTTGTCACTGTAATCCTCTGCAAGAGTATACATACCCCAGTATTCACCGTTAAGATACACCACGCAGGGACGCGAAGCCATTGTATCAAATCGCCTGTCGGAAACAAGCTTCTGGAAAAGAGGGTCTCTCACCTTGGCAAAATCGCAGTCATTGCCGCCGTTTCTGAGTACAAACGATTTATACTGCTCAACCTCTCCCGTACCGTCTGAACGGGTATTATCCGGTATAAGATCATATTCAAGCGATTTTTTGCCGTATTACCGCAAGGGAGGAATACGGCAAAAAATCGCTTGAATATGATCTTATCCGGTATAAGATCATATTCAAGCGATTTTTTGCCGTATTCCTCCCTTGCGGTAATACGAAAGCTTTTCTGAGTTGCGCTTCTTGAGGCTGCTCCCATAATACGGAAGCCCATGTCCTGAGAAAATCCTTCGCTGCCGTCAGCAGGAATAAATTCAACCGAAACGGGACGTTCCCACTCTTTGCCTTTGCAAGAATAGTTTCCGACTGCCTCCCATGCTTCATAATGCCCATTCTGCTCGGATTTCCACTCGTCATAGGTTTTGCCGAGGATATAAATTCCCGTTTCATAATCATACAGATTTTCCATATCGGTCATAAGCGAGATAACAGGCACACTTCCGTATTCCTTTTCACGGTCGATGCCGATCCAAAAAGTTCCGTTTGCTATTTCGCTTTTGCTGCCGTCATCAAAAAAAGCAACTGCTCTGATAACGTTTGCCTTGTTCACATTTTTCCGCGGAATGTAATCTCCGCCTGCGCTCGTGCCTTTCTGTGCGCTCAACACATTCGGCTCAGAGGTTTTATTTTTAAGCACAAGCGGTTCGGTATAAAGCAAAGCTGTCTCGTCAGGAACACTTCCGTCGGTAGTATAATAAATTTTTGCACCGGTCGCTCCTGTGATCTCAAGAGTTATATCATCGCTGTAAAATCCGCTTTCATGGCTGAATTGCAAGGATTTTTCATCATCGTCAGGAACTTCAGTTTGGGCAGCGGAGGTTGTTTCCGCAGGAACGGTACTGTCTGTATTTTTATCTGTATTTTCCTTTGCACATCCCGATACAGCAGTACAAACTGCAGCGGCAATTAAAAAGCATAAAATTTTTTTGTAAAGCATTTTATAACCATTTTTCCGATAGGAAAAATGCACTCCTTTCGATGTTTTGTGGTTTTAAGCCCGACGTAGTCGGCTGCGAAAAATTTCAAGCGACAGCTTGAAAAACAAAACTCGGGTTTGAAAATTAATTTTCAAACTTATCTCCTGTAATTGTATTTTTAAAAAGTGTATTTTACTTATTATACATTTTCCGTACAGTATTGTCAACAAATTTGGAAATAACAAATCAATAAAAAATCCTGCGCAGCATTTCAGCGAATAATGCTGCACAGGATCTCTTTATTTGTCACTTAGCAAGTATATCTTCGATTTTTTG
>JBJESH010000195.1:0-3191 GCA_051882695.1 Oscillospiraceae bacterium
CAGCCGATTTAGGCGCTTTTAAAGCCTTAAAAGCATTTTCAAGAGAACTTAACGCATCTGCATCGCTCTTCATTTCAGAAACATCCATTGGCTTTACAGTACGTTCCTGTTCGGGTTTAGAAACAGGTTTTATTTCAGGAACAGGAGCAGGCTTAACTTCGGGAGCAGAAACGGTTTCCTTCGGTTCAGGTGCAGGAGTTTCCTTTTTAACGGGATTGAAATATTCTTCAATACCCTTTTTAATGCTTTCAAGATTATCCTTAGATGTCTGGTCAGCATACCCCTTTAAAATTGCAAGGGCATTAATATCATCTGAAGAACGTCCGTCCTTTTTCTCAATCATCACCTGTGCAGCAAGAAGCTTCATGGTATCCATCGGAGAAACCTTTTTCTTATCGATACCACTGTTAACAACATATATAGGTACAACATTCTTGAACTGCTCAGGATAGTTTTCCTCAATAAGCTTTTTAGCTGCTTCCTCGGAGTCATTTGTATACCAGCTTACAGCCATTATCATAATTTTCTGCGGATTTATTGCAGAAAGATTTTTCTTGATAAAGTCCATAACAGAAAGCTTGTCACCATAAACGCCGCATGCAAATATAATAAGCTTATATGCAAGAAGCTGGGTCGGATTAAAGCCGGCAATATTGATTACGTCAACGTCGTCCAGATCTCCTTTAAGCCAATCGGCATACTGCTTTGTATGCCCGAACTTTGATGAATATACAACAGCAACCTTTTTCATTACATCATTACGCCGTTCCAAACGGCGAATCCTCCTTAAATGTATATATATCTGCAAACATTATTAAAGTACTATACATTACTATTATATATATTATAAGGCTACTATTTGTTAACAATCTGTTAATTTGTAATAAGTTTTACAAACGTCACAATTATAAATTAATTTTTTATATATTTTTTACACAAAAAATTTTTACTTTCATAGTGTAAAAATATTATTGATAAAAAATGAAACCGCCCATGGAGTTTGGGCGGTTTTGAACTTATTAATAAAGAGATCCGTAATGAGCACAGGCACGATAATCAGCACCCTCAAGGTCAGACGTACCGAAGCCTGACCAGCAGTGTGGGCGGTAAATCTTATCCTCGGAAACATTGTGCATTGAAACCGGTATGCGCAGCATCGAAGCCAGAGTGATAAGGTCTGCTCCGATATGTCCGTAAGTAAGCGAACCGTGATTCGCACCCCAGTTAGCCATTACCGAGTAAACGTCGGCAAAAGCTCCCTTACCGGTAAGCTCGGGAACAAACCATGTTGTAGGCCATGTTTTGTCGGTTCTCTCATCAAGAGGCTTGTGTATCTCGTCGGGAAGAGTAACTGTATAGCCCTCTGCGATCTGAAGCGTAGGCCCAACGCCCTCAACAATGTTGACTCTTATCATTGTCACAGGCATTTCAGCTTGTGTCTTGAAGTGTGAAGAGAATCCGCCGCCTCTGAAATATCCGAGGTTTGCGGGACACCAGTCTGTTGCGCCAAGCATAGCCTTAATGTCCTCGTCAGTAACGTTCCACCACTGCTTCATAAGATTAATGCCGTTTTCGTCTTTTGCAAGACCCGTTGCGTCAACTGCTGCTGCGCCTGAATTAATAAGGTGAATAAAGCCGTTTGCAGCTCTTCCCTCAGGCTTTTTACCTGTAACGCGCTCAACTGCCTCGGGACTCCAGTATGTACGGACGTCAGCAAAAATCGAGGCTCTGCCCGTGAGCATATTGCCGAACAGCATTGCAGTACCGTTCAGACCATCATTCTCAGTTGCAAGAAGAACAGGCTGCTTTTTGCCGTTCCAGTCAAAAGTGGAGTTGAGAATACTTTCAGCAAAGTCTGCGTTGGGAAGCCAGTCCGTCCACATTCTCTGACCCTGAAAGCCTCCGTAAACTGCGTTTCTGCCGCGTGATTCTTCATACCAGCCCATCTCCGCAAGCTTTGGGTTGCCGAGCATGATATCGCGGATGATCAACGTCATCTTTACGCAGAATTTCCACTGCTCCTCGTGAGACATAACATCCTTGTTGCCGGGATTTATCTCGTTGTTTACGTCCATACCCTCGGGACAGTTTTCCTTTGTCCATGCGAGAGCCTTTTCATATTCGTCATGGTCGTAAATTTCCAGCTTAATGCGTCGGAGTATCTCCGTCATATCGACCCACTCGGGACGGATACCAAGATACTTCTGCAAAAATGAAGCGTTACAGTAAGAACCTGCAATACCCATTGCAACAGCACCGAGACCGACATATGCCTTGTTTCTCATCTGACCTACGGCAACAGCGCATCGTGCAAAGCGCAGGATTTTTTCCGCAACGTCGTCAGGAATTGAAGTGTCGGTCATGTCCTTAACATCTCTGCCGTAAATTGCAAAAGCAGGTAAGCCGTTCTGAGCATGAGCAGCCATAACTGCAGCAAGATAAACCGCGCCGGGGCGCTCCGTACCGTTAAATCCCCAAACAGCTTTTATAGTGAGAGGGTTCATATCCATTGTTTCAGAGCCGTAGCACCAGCAAGGTGTTACCGAAAGAGTTGCGCAGACATTCTGCGTACTGAAAAATTCCTCGGTTTTGTATGCTTCTGCACCGCCGCCGATAGTACACGGACCGATAACGCACTCAACAGGTGTGCCATCCGCATAGCGGCAGTTAGCTTCAATAAGCTCCTTAGCGGCTTTCGCCATATTCATTGTCTGCACCTCAAGTGATTCTCTTATGCCGAATTGACGGCCGTCAATAACCGGTCTGATACCAATTTTTGGGTTCATAATTATCTGCTCCTTTTTATTGAATTTGTAATTTTTAATTTGAAAATGGAATGCAGACCACTCCACTTTAATTTAACTTTATAAAGCTTAATTCTATTGGATGTAATAAAGAGCCTCACCCACTCTCATTACTCCAAACTCAATCCTGAAACTCTCTGTACCGTTCATAAGCCGCTTCCCAAGCTTCCGCATTGTCGGGAGTATAGGTCTTTACACTGTCGGATACGGCAATGATTTTTCTTGCTGTTTTAATGTCCGGAATTGCACCTGCGGCGATAAGCTGTATCGCAGCATTGCCGTAAGCTGTTGCTTCGATTGGTCCTGCGGTAACGGAGCAATTGCAGGCATTCGCCGTCATTTGACAAAGAAGTCCGTCCTTTGTTCCGCCGCCGATAAGATTTATCG
>JBJESH010000196.1:0-3190 GCA_051882695.1 Oscillospiraceae bacterium
TTGCAAAGAAGATAAATTCCGCTATTTTCCCCGGTACACAGGGCGGACCTCTTATGCACACTATCGCTGCTAAGGCTGTATGCTTTGGTGAAGCTCTTAAGCCGGAGTTCAAGGAGTACGGCAGAAAGATCGTTGAGAACGCACAGGCTCTTGCGGCAGGTCTTCTCAAGAGAGGATTTAACCTTGTTTCCGGCGGTACTGACAATCACCTTATGCTTGTTGACCTCCGTCCGTTCAATATCACCGGTAAAGAGCTTGAACACCGTCTTGACGAAGTGTACATTACAGTAAACAAGAACGCTATCCACAATGACCCCGAAAAGCCTTTCGTAACAAGCGGTATCAGAATCGGTACACCGGCTGTTACAACAAGAGGTCTCGGCGTTGAAGAAATGGACAAGATCGCTGAATACATTTACCTTTGCGCAACAGACTTTGAAAACAAGGCTGATGAGATCCGTGCAGGTGTAAATGCTATCTGCGCTAAGTATCCTCTTTACGAGTAATATTAATATTAAAAACCAAAGCGGTGCAAATGGCAGCATATGCCGTTTTGCGCCGCTTTTATGATTAGGAGAATAAGCTATGTCTTCACCTCTTGCCGACAGAATACGACCCAAAACTCTTGATGATGTCGTTGGGCAGTCCCACCTTCTTGGTGAGGGAAAGCCCCTCCGCCGTATAATAGAAAGCGGAAAGATACCAAATATGATTTTCTATGGCAGTTCGGGTGTGGGAAAAACCACTGTTGCCCGTATTATCGCCGAAAATGCGCATATGAAGCTGCACAAGCTGAATGGCACATCCGCTTCAATTTCCGATATAAAGGATGTTATCGCCGATACAAATACTATTGACGGAATGAACGGAGTTCTTTTGTACTTGGATGAGATACAGTACCTTAACAAAAAACAGCAGCAGTCTTTGCTTGAATATATAGAAAACGGACAGATAACGCTTATTGCCTCAACTACCGAAAACCCGTATTTTTATGTATACAACGCAATAATAAGCCGTTCAACGGTTTTTGAGTTTAAACCTATTACAGCCGAGGAGCTTGTCCCTGCCATAAGCCGTGCATTCCGTATCGTAGCGGACGAGCTGGGCGTAAAGGTCAAAGTCGAAAAAGGCGTTGTGGAGCATATTGCTCACGGCTGCGGGGGAGATGTGAGAAAATCCATAAATACTGCCGAGCTTTGTGTGCTTTCCGCAGCAAGTACGGACAATGAGATAATAATAAAAATGGAAACCGCCGAAGTGCTTACACAGCGCAGTAATATGCGCTATGACCGTGACGGCGATTCCCATTATGATATTTTATCTGCGCTTCAGAAGTCAATACGGGGTTCGGACGAAAATGCTGCAATACATTATGCTGCAAGACTTATCGAGGCAGGGGATATTATTTCACTTTCACGACGATTGCTTGTAATTGCCGCCGAAGATATCGGACTTGCTTATCCTCAGGCGATCCCAATAGTAAAAGCCTGCGTTGACAGCGCAATGCAGCTTGGACTTCCCGAAGCGAGAATACCTCTTGCCAATGCGGTTATCCTGCTTGCAACTGCGCCTAAATCCAATTCGGCATATAATGCAATAAATGCTGCGCTTGACGATGTCCGTAACCGTGAGTGCGGTGATTTTCCGCGTCATTTGCAGAATAAGCATTTTGACGGCGAAGGCGCGGAAGTTGTAGGACAGCACTATCTGTACCCGCATGATTATCCGAATCACTATGTTAAACAGCAGTACCTTCCTGACCCGATAAAGGACAGGGTGTACTATGAATACGGTGACAATAAAACCGAACAGGCGGCAAAGCTGTACTGGAATAAAATCAAGGACTGAAACGGCTCTCAATAATCTTTGATGATAACCCTGAGGAATAGAGCCAGTGCGAAATATGTCCTTCTGTAATGAAATATTCAGGCGGACGGTGAATATGCGTTCCGCTGAAAACATCGACGATTATAAGCTTCACCTTCATTTTTTCGGGAATAAGTGCTTTTATGTATACGCTTGCGTGCTGACCGACTGTGACACCATCTTTGGGTTCGGCAAGTCCTGCCAGATTAGGCGCAAGCTCAACAAAAATCCCATAATCCTCAACACTGCGTATAATTCCGGAAACAGTTTCTCCATAGTGAAATCTTTCGGCATTTTCCTCCCATGTGCCGAGAAGCTCCTTGTGGGAAAGCCATACCTTGCCGTCGCTGATATCCTTTATGACTACGAAAATACTTTGACCTGCCTGAAAGCGGTCAGATGGGTGAGAGATCCGTGAAATTGATATGGCGTCTATAGGAATAAGCGATGGTATGCCGCAGCCTATGTCAACAAATGCACCAAACTGTTCAAGATGTGTAACTTTTGCAGGAATTACATCGCCGGGAGTCAATTCGGAAATAAAGTTTTCAATACATTCTTCCTGAACTGCGCGTCTGGAAAGAACAGCAGTATAATTGCCGTTTTCATCTTTTTGTATCTGTTTGACTATAAAGCAAACGGGCTTGTTTACCTTTGTTATCAGCGCAATATCCTTAGTTGTACCCTCTGCGATACCGATAGCGCCGTCCTCACGGTATATTATTCCCTTTACGTTTGCACATGGTAGGTCAACGTGAAGATTGTGGTCGTTGTCGCACAGCAGAACCCGTGCTTCAAGAATTTTCCTTTGAAGCATAGCTTCCTGCAATGTAAAAATTGACTTGATACAGTTCTGATTGTCGGGTGAAAGAAAGAGTTCACCCTCCGGATAGTAATTTTTCATTTTGTACCTCCCGAGTTTTAATAAGATTGTATCCGCTTTTCAATCTTATGCCGGCAAGGTATAAGTTATTCTATAATTTTGATATGTTTCTGCCGCCGTGACTTATTATTATTTTTGAAACGGCAGGGTAGTCTTCTTTTCGGCAAATGACTTCAATAATACAGTCATTTTTTATGCTGTCGTTATGGCCTTGAACGTTATTATCCGCAAAAGCAGCGGGAGTATAAACCGGCATAGAATATGTCGGAGTAGTAACTGCCGGATTGTAAGATGAAAAAATATTCATATTAATTTTATCTGAACCGGAGGACGGTTCTTTTATTTTTATTGTAGATAGCGGGGAAATAGCTCTTTTAAGAGCGCCTGCGGCAAAATCTGCACTGTCAGGCGAATCAAAGTATGCTGTAATTTTCATTTTAT
>JBJESH010000197.1:0-3175 GCA_051882695.1 Oscillospiraceae bacterium
AGACTGAAGCTGACGGCGTGCCGCAGACTTGTTGAATGCCGCTCCGAGACAGCCGAGATCGTGGTGAAGGCAAACACCGTGAAGCTTAATATGTCTGCCGTTGAGGAAAAATCCCTCATTCGGAGTGAATTTTATGTCCCTTATGCCTGTTTTCTGCTCTATACGGTCGATTTCTTCGCCATTTTTCAGCAGGACAGCTTCAAGGGTAAGGAGATTTGGCGAATTAATATCCCAAATATCATTTTCGTTAAGACCGTCAAGGGTAAACTCTGCGGAAGTGAGCTTTTCCGCAGGATATTCCTCCGAAAACAGCAGCTTTTCACCGTTTTTCAGAATAAACCGCAGCTGCACTCCCTCCGCATTTTCCGTTTCGGCGGATATATTGCAAAGCCAGCTTTCGTTCTGCTTTTCTGCGTGGAAATACACTCCGTCCGTTACAAGGTGGCTATCGGGAGAGTTTATCAGCCACACATCACGGAAAATACCTGCTCCCGAATACCACCTGCTATTGGGTGCAAGATGCCGCACAAGGACGTATATCTCATTTTCGCCGTCGTGGAGATAAGGTGTGATGTCCGCTTCAAAAGAGGTGTAACCGTACTTCCAATCAAAAGCAGCCTTGCCGTTGACATAAACGGTGCAGTCCATATACACGCCCTCGAAATACAGCCGTATGCTCCTGCCGCTTACGCTGCCGAAATCATACACCTTTCGGTAGTGACCGTAGGAGCTTTCGTACAGGCCGTTTGCGTTGTAAATAAGCCAGTCGTGGGGGAGCTGAACAGGGTCAAAGTCCGCCGCGGTTTTCTCGGGAGCTGTTTTGCAGAAATACCAGTTGTCGTTAAATAATTCTTTCATACCTATAACCATTTCTCCGACCGGAAAAATGCACTCCTTTCTTATTATGAAATAAGTATATTACTTTATTTAATAATTGTCAATTAAAAAAGCTAATTAATTTTAATACTGATTACTAATGGGCAAGTGTACAAAAACTAAACAAAAGCTTGCATTGATGTTTATTATGTACAAAACCTTTATGTTGACAGTAAAAATATAATATGGTATTATTAGTCTAACGTTCAAAAAAGGAGGACGTAAACTGTAATTATGGATTACAAAATTCAATATACATTTTGCATTGCCGTTATCGTAATTATCGCTGTCGTTGCCGCAGCTGCGCTGTTTGAACAATTTAATAGCGAAAAAGAAATAGTTTCGGAAACGGAAGAAACCGTATCCGAAACTACAACTGAAAATCCATATTATCTTGTTCGCAGCTGGGAAGGCAGCGAGCTGCTTGACAGTATTTTTTACTGTGGCGAAAACCACCCTCTGCCGCTTTCGCTTGAGCAGAATCCCGATTTTATCCTGTCTGACGGGAACCTTATTTTCCCTGACGGAAGCTTTGCGGCAGCAGATACCGACGAAAACGGAAACGTTATCTCGCTGCGCTTTAAGGCGGAGTCTGCACCGCTTGATTTCTCGGTTTACGGAATAGATCTCAGCGCAAAGCCATTTGACATTTATGAAAAAGTCGGAATTGCCAACAGCGTTTACGGCGATGAGGAAACCGTTATTACATTCAGCTTTTACGGCGGCGGTATAACTGAGCTTACATTTATTTTTAACGAAAAAAAGCTTTCGGAAGTTTATATAGCGTCATGACTCTTTTTCTTCGGTCAATGTAATAGTTATGTCAATATTCTCTCCTCCTCGGAAAACAGTTAACGTCATTTCTTCGCCGGAAGAAAAGCTTTCCTTTATTTCATTAAGCTCGCTCATGGTTTTTACCGTTTTTCCGCAGGCGGCTACAATTATATCACCTATCAAAATTCCGCCCGTATCGGCTGCGGAATTTTTTTCTACGAATCTCACGCATACTCCCTCAGGCAGACCGTAATAACGTGCGTTTTCCTCGCCTATATCTTCTCCGCTGATCCCTATGCTAGGACGTCCCGTAACATAGCCGTTGGCGATAAGGTCTTCAATTATCGGCTTTGCGGATGTTATTGGAATTGCGAACCCAAGTCCTTCGGCAAAATCGGAAATAATTTTACTGGAGTTAATGCCCACGACCTGTCCGCATGAGTTGAGAAGCGGACCTCCGCTGTTGCCGGGATTTATTGCAGCGTCGGTCTGAATAAGCGTCATGGCATATTCGTCAATAGTGATCGTGCGGTTAAGTGCGCTTATTATCCCGCAGGTCGTTGAGCCGTAAAGCTCAAATCCCAATGGATTTCCGATTGCGACTGCAAGCTCGCCCTCCGAAAGCTTTGTGCTGTCACCGAATTCCGCTGCAGGAAATTTGACTTTCCCCGAATTAATTTTCACCACGGCAAGGTCGGTACGGCTGTCTGCTCCGATTATTTCAGCAGGGTACTCTGTTTTGTCTGAAAGCACGACGGTTACTTTTTCTGCTCTTGTTCGTTTTTCGTCAGCTGTATTTTGCACCACATGGGCGTTTGTAACGATATATCCATCGGAGGAAATGATTATTCCCGTACCCGTGCCCGAAGCGGTTTCGCTGAATTTTGAGGAAATTCCTACTACCGATGGCTTTGCCTTTTTGACGATTTCCGGAACGGAAATCTCCTTTTTTTCTTCGGAAAGCTTTATAACGCTTTTTACGTCCTCCGAAGCATATTCCGAAACGGCAAGACTTTCTCCGTAAGAATACGCCAGTACAGCTGCGCTTATCACAACAGCCGAATAAATTGCAAACAGTATAAATGATAAAGCGCCGGAAAGCTTTTGATTGCCTGTATTAATTTTCATAACATTTACTCCAATTTATTATTATTACAATTATTTTAACCGCAAATTTTTGCATTATCATAAAAAATAACTCAGATAAAAGCAGCAGCTTTTAATTGCTGGAAATACTATTTAAAAAAGTAACGATTATGTGAATAGTATATAGCGGCAGTCTGCAAAAAAGCATTGTTTTTTAGATATATTTTACATTGAAATAAACAATTTTTTGGTATATAATTATATACTGTGATTTGCGGATTTTATCAAAAAATGTCGAATGGCTCAGGGATCTGAATTATCTGCAAAGCAAAAAGGTTTTAATAAAATTAAAAGGGGTTATGAATTATGAAGAAAGCAGCAAAAATAGCGGCAATAATTTTAGCTTCTGCATTGGCAGCAACCTTATCTGCCTGTGGAA
>JBJESH010000198.1:0-3154 GCA_051882695.1 Oscillospiraceae bacterium
CGGCAAAGTCGATAGCAAGCTTCTGCTTCATGCGCTGAGTAGCCTTGTCAAGAGTAATAGTCTCAAGTACCTCGTGAGCGTGATAAAGAATAGTTCCGCCGGGAGTCTCATAAACGCCTCTGGACTTCATACCCACAAGACGGTTTTCGACAATATCAGCAAGACCGATACCGTTAGCGCCGCCAAGCTCATTGAGCTTCTTGATAAGTGAAACGCTGTCCAGCTCCTTGCCGTCAATAGCGGTAGGGATACCCTTTTCAAAGTGGATAGTCACATATGTAGGCTTGTCGGGAGCCTGAATGGGAGAAACACCAAGCTCAAGGAAGCCGGGCTTCTCATACTGAGGCTCGTTAGCAGGATCCTCAAGGTCAAGACCCTCGTGTGAAAGGTGCCACAGGTTCTTGTCCTTTGAATAGTTAGTCTCTCTGTTTATTTTAAGAGGAATATTATGTGCCTCGGCATAGTCGATCTCTTCATCTCTGGACTTGATATCCCAGATCCTCCAAGGAGCGATTATCTCCATTTCGGGAGCGAAAGCCTTTATTGTAAGCTCAAATCTTACCTGATCGTTGCCCTTGCCTGTGCAGCCGTGGCAGATAGCGTCAGCGCCTTCTTTTTTAGCGATCTCAACGATCCTCTTTGCGATAATGGGACGTGCAAAGGAAGTACCGAGAAGATATCTTCCCTCATAAACAGCCTGAGCCTTAACAGTCGGGAAAATAAATTCCTCAACGAATTCCTTGTTCAGATCCTCGATATAAAGCTTGGAAGCGCCTGTCTTGATAGCCTTTTCTTCAAGACCTTCAAGCTCAGTGCCCTGTCCTACGTCACCGGAAACAGCGATAACCTCGCAGTTGTTGTAGTTTTCCTTGAGCCATGGAATAATGATAGAAGTGTCAAGACCGCCCGAATAAGCAAGAACGACTTTTTTGATTTCTTTAGCCATTGTAAATTCCTCCATATTTATACAGCTTTGCTGTTATTTTCAATACAACATTAATTATACACCATAAATGTACTTTGTCAAGTGCTTTTTGCATATTTTTATAAAAATATTTGTCAATATACAGAAAATAATGAATATTTTCACTTTTATACAGAATTATATGAATAAAACCGTATTCAAGCCATATATTGTATTTTTAATTCCGCATTCCGAATTACGAACTCCGGATCTCTATCACCACTACCTCAGGCTGATTGAAAACACGGGGCAGGATATTTTTGCATAATCCGCGGCTGACTATCATCTCTGTCGTGCCGTCCGCAAGAGTGTACCGTCCTCCCGCATATTCGGGAAAAACACCCTGATTAGGAGCATACAATCCGTTGACAATACCAGGAATTATCACCTGACCCCCGTGAGCGTGACCGCATACTACAAGGTCAAAGCCCTTTCCGCTGTAAAAATCAACAAAGTCGGGACGGTGAGACATCAGCACCGTGAATTTCTCACCTGCCGCGTCAACACAATCCGCAAACTGCTTGCCGCCAAGAGAGTTGTCCACTCCGCAGATACGAATATCACCCACATCTGCATAAGCTCCCTCCAACACGGTAATTCCGCACTCACGAACTATGTTTTTGATATTTTCCTCCTCGCCCGACCATTCCTCGTGGTTACCCGTCACATAATAGCAGGGATATTTCGCTCCAAGCTGCGAAAGCAGCTCAATGCTGTTTTCATAAGGACGTATCTCCTCCATAATATCCCCCACAAGGAGAATAACATCGGGATTCTGCCTGTCAACAGCGTCAATAAGCACCTGCTGACCATCGCCATAGCTGCTGCTGTGAAAATCCGTCAGCAGAACTATCTTTATGTCCTTTGAGACCTTGTCCGTGAAAATTTCATAGCACGGTACGGTTATTCCCACATTGCAGGCAATTGCAGCAAGGATAAGAAGCCAGCCGAGAATAATGTACGTTATGCGGTTGTTCCAAATACTTTTCTGTTTGTTACTGTTCATTATTCACCGTCCGATTTTTAAATTGATTTTTAGGCAGCTATAGGAACCGCCCCTTAACCTCAAACCTCTTTTCCAAGCCTTACAACAGACTCGGTAACAAGCTTCTTGAACAGCGGAGCCGCCCTGTCGGCAGTCTCCTGTACCTCGGCATGAGTAAGCGGCTTGTCGGTAATTCCGCAGGCCATATTGGATATGCAGGAAATTCCCACAACACGCATACCTGCATGGTTTGCCGCAATAGCCTCGCAGGCGGTGGACATTCCCACAGCGTCCGCACCAAGAGTCCGCACCATTCTTATCTCAGCAGGGGACTCATAATTCGGACCCGTAAGCTGGATATAAACACCCTCCTGCAATTTTATTCCCAGTTCCTTTGCAGTATTCCTGATAATATCTCTCAGCTCTCTGTCATAAATGTTGCTCATGTCGGGAAAACGCACTCCCAGCTCGTCGGCATTCTCACCGATAAGCGGCGACGGAGCCATACATATCTGGTCGGATATAAGCATGAAATCTCCCGCGTGATAATCATAATTAACACCGCCTGCCGCATTTGTCAGAAACAGTATCTTTGCGCCCATCATCTTCATCAGGCGTATCGGCAGGACTACGTCCTCCATCTTATAGCCCTCATAATAATGCACTCTGCCCTGCATGATAACTACCTTGACGTCACCCACATATCCGAAAACAAAACGACCCTTGTGACCTGCAACCGTAGACTTCGGGAAATCCTCGATCTCGCCGTAGTCAAGAACAGCCTCTGTTTTTATCCCGTCCGCATAGTCGCCCAGTCCCGAACCGAGAACAAGCGCCACATCGGGAACAAAGCTTATCTTTTCCTTAAAGCATTTGTAGCACTTTTCAAGTCTTTCATAGATCCTGCTCATAAAATCATTCCTTTCAGCATAAAATCAAAGCCATATCAGTTTTGCCCAACGGGAAAACCTTGTCGGTATAGATCGACTCCACATTCTTTGTTGCAGCTTCAATGTCAGTCCAGTTTTCTGCGTGTTCGGAGCCTTCGTTTGAACACCACATCATCGAACCGTTCCAACCGTTTTTGACTATGTTTTCATAAGCGTACTTAAATGTCTGACCATCGCCGAGACCGAACTCGCCGAGAAATACAGGCTTTGTTCCGTCAAGTCCGAATTCAGTGGGGGACATATCAAAGGGACAGC
>JBJESH010000199.1:0-13009 GCA_051882695.1 Oscillospiraceae bacterium
CCTACAACCATCAAATGAAGAACTCTGCCGTGCATACCCTTAGATTCGTATTTTTCAATCAAATCCGCAAGAACCTGTTTTACCGCAGGAACAAACTTATTCAATCCCCTGCCACTCCGGCAATCTGCCGCAATAGCAGTTATTCCCTGATTACGATACCATGATATCCACTTTTGTGTAGAAGATTCATCGGCAGTATCGCACTTATTTAATATTACAATTCTCGGTTTACCCTCAATCAATGACTGCAAATCGGGATTTTTACTGGATTCCGGTATACGTGCATCCAGAATTTCAACAACAGCATCAACCAAAGGCAAAGAAGCCTTGATCATACGCTTTGTTTTAGTCATATGTCCAGGAAACCACTGAATAGATGGTATCTCGGTCATTTTAACCTCCAAATTTAAGCGGGAACGCCAATTGAAGTGAACGGGAATATTCTGAGCACTACTTTGCCAAGAATATCATCTTCATCAACAAATCCGACCCACTGACTTCTGCTGTCAGTAGAGTTCATGCGGTTGTCTCCCATTACAAAAACGCATCCGTCAGGCACAGTTACAGGATAATTATGAAATCCTTCATCCTCTTTGGTAGCCTCAAGAATGTAAGGTTCATCAAGAATAACACCATCTACCTTTACAGTACCTGCTGAAGCATCAATATCAACAGTCTGACCGGCAACAGCAATTACACGCTTAACGATTGCTTTGTCAAGTTTTTCACAGTTAACAATTATAATATCTCCTGCTTTCGGAGAATAACCTATATGGGAAACAATAAGCCTGTCGCCTTCTACAAGCGTAGGGAGCATTGACTCACCGTCAACATTTGCAACGCGCAAAAGAAATGTAAAAATAAGTATTACAACGAAAAAGGCACAAATAACCGTTTCTACCCAATCAATGAACTCTTCGGCAGCGCTTGATTCCTTTTTCTTATCTTCGTCAAGTGCTTCATAATTCAATTCATAACCTGCCATAATAATACACCCTTCCTGCGCTTAAAATTAAAGTCTGTATAGCAAAAAAGGGACATTGCGTCCCCTTTTCATTACCGCAATCAGCGAATCTGTTCCTTAACCTTAGCAGCCTTACCAACTCTGTCACGGAGATAATAGAGCTTGCTGCGGCGAACCTTACCGCCTCTTACTACTTCTACCTTGTCAACAACCGGAGAATGAACCGGGAATACTCTCTCAATACCGCAGCCGTGTGCAACACGTCTTACAGTAAATGTTTCGTTGATTCCGCCGTGCTTCTTAGCGATAACAGTACCCTCAAAAATCTGAATTCTGTACTTCTCGCCTTCTTTGATCTTAACGTGTACCTTTACAGTATCACCTACATTTACAGCAGGAACTTCTTTTTTAAGGCTGCTGTCGCTGATAAGCTTGAGTGCGTCCATGTTTATTTCCTCCTAAATTTCAAGACATTCTTACCTTTCGCAAGAAGCCGTACAAATAAAACAAACGGCATAAGGCAGCGGACTGTCCTTTTAATGTCAGCCTTTCGGCAGGCATTAATCTCGTCCGGGCAGAACTCGGACGGATTTTCAAATGCTATATAATATTAGCACATTTTTATACAAATTGCAAGTATTTTTCCACAAAAAATTGTGAAATGTTATTTACTTAAAATTTTTACCGTCAGCGCACAATATTTTTGTACGTTCTGCATAAACGTGTGTAAATGTAATTTTGCTCACATCAGAAAATGTATCAACAAAAACATTGGAATTAATATTTAATGCAAGTCCGGCAGGAAGCCTTATTACAACTAAAAGTGCATCAGATGACGTCTCCATACTCAAAATATTCAAATGCGGTTTGATATCTATTTTAATTGTACCCTTGCTTTTAGAACGCTTATCAATTTCAATTTTCTCCATTGACATCATTTCTTTGAGTTTATCCATCATTTCTTCGGGAGAATTGCTGCTCTTGAATTCAATTCTGTATTCTGCATATCCGATTTCCTTATTTTCAAAAACCGGCTTGTCCACACTTAAAATTTTAAGACCCTCCGGCATTGATTTATTAAGCATTTCAACAAGCTGTTCATTATCACACGGTTCTGTAACTGCAAAGTCCATAAACTCTGTTCTGCCCGTTACTCCAAGGGAAAGTGCAAGCGGAAAATTAAGGTAAATATGCGGATTGAACCCCTGAGAATACCACACGGGGATTTTTGAACGTTTTATTGCACGCTGCATAGTTCTTAGCAAATCAAGATGCGATATAAAAACTGCACGTCCGCTTTTTTCAAATACTGCTCTGAGATTAACTTTTTCCAAAGCACGCACCTCCGATAGCTTTTGATACTCCGCATCCGGCACATTTTTCACGGCAGTTAAAAGTAGTTTTTTCAGAATGAGCGGTCTTATTTTCCCTGATAAGGAATTCCCTTGTTACATAATAATCAAGATGCTGCCACGGCATTATTTCGTCATATGAACGCATTCTGTGAGCATAGAAATCCAAATCTGTTCCAAGGCGTTTAAAAACATCCATCCATGTATCATACTTATAAAATTCGTCCCAACCGTCAAACTTGCAGCCTGATTTCCACGCCTCATATACGGCATCGCATATTCTTCTGTCCCCTTTTGCAAGTACCGCTTCAAGTATGCTTACACGATAGTTGTGCCAGCTTACATTTATACGCTTTTTAGAACGTATGCTTTCCAGAAGAACCTTCTGCTTATGCTTGATTTCTTCAATTGAAGCCTGAGGTTCAAACTCAAACGGCGTAAAAGGCTTAGGAACAAAGGTTGCACAGCTTATAGAAATCTGCAAATGTCTGCCTTTTGGACGGTTCGGGTTCTGATAAAACAAGTCTGTAATCCTTTCTGCAAGCTCTGCTATACCTCTTATATCGTCATCTGTTTCGGTAGGAAGTCCGAGCATAAAATAAAGCTTTACGCTTGTATATCCGCCATCGAAGGCAAGCTTGCAGGCTCGCATAATTTCCTCTTCGGTAATATTCTTATTGATTACATCACGCAGGCGCTGTGTTCCGGCTTCGGGAGCAAAGGTCAGTCCGCTTTTGCGCACTTTTTGAAGCTGTTCAAGCAGTTCCTTGCTGAAACGGTCAATTCTCATTGACGGCAGCGAAAGATTTATATTTTCACTGCTTGTATATTCCGAAAGCTGCTGCAAAGTTTCATCAATTTCCGATAAATCGCTTGTACTTAGCGAAGAAAGTGAAACCTCCTCATAGCCTGTACTTTCGCAGAGAGATTTAGTCTGACGGCATATAGTATCAGAAGTTTTTTCACGAAACGGACGGTAAATAAATCCAGCCTGACAGAAACGGCATCCTCTTATACAGCCTCTGAGCACTTCAACAACAGCACGGTCATGAACGATCTCACAATACGGTACAACAAATTCTTCGGGATAAAAAACAGAATCAAGATCCTTTATAATTCGTTTTTTAACAATTTTAGAAGCATGAGAATTATTGGGAACAACAGAATTTACAGTACCGTCATCATTATATGAAACATCATAGAAGGACGGTACATAAATTCCCTCAATTTCAGCTGCTGCTTCAAGAAATTCTTTTTTTGAACAGCCTTGTTTTTTCATATCCGCATACAGATCCATAAGTTCAAGGTTTACTTCCTCGCCCTCACCTATTATAAATAAATCAATAAAGTCAGCAAGCGGTTCCGGATTACACACACAAGGACCGCCCGCCACAACAATCGGCATTTCATCTGTACGGTCTTTAGACTTTACAGGAAGCTGTGCAAGGTCAAGCATATTTAAAATATTGGTATAGCATAACTCATACTGTATTGTAAAGCCTATAAAGTCAAATTCCTTTACAGGGTCAAGACTTTCAAGACCATAGAGCGGAATATTGTTTTTTCTCATAAGCTCTTCAAAATCTGGCCACGGAGCAAAAACTCTTTCACACCAGAAGTTTTCACGCTTATTTTTAAGAGAATAAAGTATTTTCATTCCCAAATGCGACATTCCAACATCATATGAATCGGGAAAGCAAAAAGCAAATCTGACATCTACTTTGCTTTTATCTTTTACCACGCTGTTTAGTTCTCCGCCTATATAACGGGACGGTGACTTAACTTGCAGAAGCAGATTTTCTATCTGTTCCTTTAACATAATTTTACATCCTTTCGTTAAGCTTTTAAGCTTAACAATTTAATACTTAATACGAAACCGCCAAAGCCAGCAGATAGCAAAGGGTTATATATATAGTAATATTTCCATTGCCTGTAAAAGAAAATACAATTAATATAATTAATATGAGAATTACATTCATCCATTTAAGATAACGTTCCAAAATACAGGCTTTCTGAAAGCTGCAAAGCTTATGTATAGTTAGTAATATAATTTTTCCGCCATCCAAATATTGAAGCGGAAGAAGATTAAATGCACCTATTACTGCATTAAATGAAGCAAATAATCTTAATTCAGGCATACTGCTAAATGACAAAGCTAATGAGGAAATCAAATTGAGCGCACTTCCTGCCAAATAGATAAACATGGAAGACTCATAGCTTGTAAAGTCAATCAGCTTGTCAGGAATTATTTTTATTCCTGCTCCGTAAAATACAATTTTCTTTATTGGTACAGAACACATTTGCATTGCTGCCAAATGACCTGATTCATGCCACAGACAAGCTGCTATTCCAATAAGTGCATACCCATCGCTTCTAAGAAGTATTAAAAGTGACACAGTTGCAAAAAAGCTGAAATCAAATACAACCGTTACTTTTTTAAACCTCAGTTCAAACATTATTTAAAGGAATAGACTTAAATAAGTCAATAAACACATTAAAAGCTGCAATCGGATTTTCCAAATCGATTAATTTATTATTATATATATCCCAAATGTCTGCCGCCATTTCATTGTTAAAAATATTTATTGCAATAAATCCCAATGCAATAATTACACATATTATAGCTTGTACAGTCAGCGTATCCCATAACGTAACCGTTTTTCGACGCTGAATAAAAAGCTCGGTCAACTCGACCGGATTTTCGTTCTGTAAAGTATTATTACTTTTCAGATCGTCATTCATATAAACATCTCCTTTATAAAATAATATTTGCCAAAGGAGATGTTTATGTTATTTTTTCATTCTTATAATTGAATTTTTAGGGTACATCTTTTCGCACGGAATGGAAAGTTTCATCATTGCGTGATTTGCACTATCTATTGCCTCATCATTTTCATTGTAAAGCTCTTCCACTTTCATAGTATCAAAATGCTTTCCCGGAGCAAGTATTTCTACCTCATCGCCTTTATTGAACTTATTGCGCTGAGTAGCATATATTCTTCCGTCTTTGCATTCATCAATTATTGCCGCAACGTCATATTCTCTTATATAACCGCTGTTTTCATAATACTGACAATCCTTTGGATGTCCGAAAAAGAAACCTGTACAATATTTTCGGTGACTTACCTTAAAAACCTCGTCACGAACCCATTCGGGAAGCTCAAACTTCCCGTTTGAATTTTTCAGAATATCAACTGCCATTCTGTAAGCATTTGTTACCACAGAAACATAATATGACGATTTTGCTCTGCCCTCAATTTTCAAGCTTGTAACGCCTGCTTCTGCCAGCTTGTCAAGATGTTCGATCATGCAAAGATCCTTGGCATTTAAAATGTAAGTTCCTTTTTCATCTTCAAAAATAGGATAAAATTCATCTGTGCGTTTTTCTTCCATAAGATGATATCCCCATCTGCATGGCTGCGCACATTCTCCCCTATTTGCATCACGATTTACCAGATATTGTGATAAAAGACACCTCCCTGAAAATGACACGCACATTGCACCATGTACAAAAGCTTCTATATCAAGTTCTGACGGAGTTTTAGCCCTGATTTCAGAAATTTCGTCAAGAGAAAGCTCTCTTGCAACAACAACTCTTTTTACTCCCATATTGTAAAGTTCATTTGCTGTAACATAATTCACAATTCCAGTCTGAGTAGACATATGGATTTCCATATCAGGCGCATATTTTTTTACTAATGAAAGAAGACCAAGATCTGCAACTATTACCGCATCGACTTTGCAGTCAACAGCTTCTTCAATAAATTGCCGAAATTGCGGAATTTCATTATTTCTTGGAAGCGTATTGCAAGTAAGATAAATTTTAACATTTTTGGAATGAGCAAGTTCAACGGCACTTTTAAGAGATTCATAGGTAAAATTCTGCGGACCCGCACGCATTCCGAAAGTTTGTCCGCCAAGATATACCGCATCTGCACCGTAATCCAGAGCTGCACATAATCTTTCAAAATCTCCTGCAGGAGACAGAACCTCAAGTTTATCCAAATTCATTGACATTTACAATAAATCCTCCGCTATTTATTCGGCAAGACCTGCCTCTATAAGATTCTGATTATGTTCGTCAAGTGTCTCGGCATAGAAGAATTCTCCTGTTTCAAGATTTGAACAGAAATAATAATAATCCGTTTCAGCAGGATAAAGCACCGCATTGATCGCATCAAGTCCTGGATTGCATATAGGTCCCGGGGGCAGTCCTGCGCCGCGGTAAGTATCATAAGCTTTGAACATTGTTTCAGATTTTACTGCTATATTAGGCTGAATAACTTCTTCAACATAATTTGTTGTCGGGTCGGACTGAAGCAGCGGATATTCATCTGGATTGTTAAGCCGGTTAAAAAATACCGACGCAACCTTTTTCATATCTCTTGTATTTGCAGCCTCTGCCTGAACAATTGATGCAAGTGTGAGAACCTCTTCGAGCTCCATATCAAGGTCTTCCATTCTGCCGTAAAGATCAGGAGTAATTCTCGCTTCAAAATTTTTATATATCTTTTTTGCGACAACACGAGGATCTTCGTCAAGATAGAACTGATATGTATCCGGGAAAAGATAACCCTCCATTTTATAAAATTTCATTGCGCTTACTTTGACCTTCTGCTCAAAATCAAATCCGAATTCGGACGAATTAAATACTTTGATAAATTCCTCAGCATTACAAACCCCCTTTTCTTCAAGACGGTTTGCAGCATCAATAAGCGTTATACCTTCAGGAAATACAACATCTGCAGTTTCTCTTTTGTTTTCAGCTTCTTCCTGCAATATCTCAATAAGTGTACTGTAATCCATTTTAGCAGATACCTTGTGTGTACCGGCAATATAAGTACCGTCAGCACCCTTTGCTTTTGAAAAAAGTCTGAACAGTGAAGTGTCGGAAATTATCCCCTCTTTATAAAGCAATTCTGCAATGTCATATGTACTTGAATTCATTGGAATATCCACAACAATTTCAACATCAGATTTGCCTATTCCAAGAAATTCTTTTGCACACTTTAGAATAAATGCCGCTGCAAGGATAGAAACAGAAATAATTATAACACTGAGGAGCAAACCAAATATAATATGTCCGTGCCCGCGTTTTTTCTTTTTCTTCCTTCTAGGCTTGGCAGATTCAGACTTTTGAAATTTATCTTCATTTTCAGACTTTTCATGTGGTTCCTGTATTTGATCAATATCTGAAATTTTAGTATCATCTGTATCAGAAACAGTATTTTCGCTTTCTAAGTCATCATTTACAGTTTCTTCTGAAAGGGCAGAAACATCCTCATTATCAGAATTATCTGTAATCTCTTCTGAATTTTCGTTATCAGGCATACTGTTAAGAATATCATTAAGAAGAACATTATCTTCAATGCGTTCCTTTTCTTTTTGCTCCATTAATCACTTTCTCCCCTTCCGCAGGTCTTTATATATTTTTCAGTAACAAGTATTTCTACCGGAACATCAAATCTGCCGTGAACAAGCTTTGTCACCGTACAGCAACAATAACCTATTCCTATTCTGTGCATATTAAGATGTGCAGAAAGGAAACGGTCATAATAGCCCTTTCCGTATCCGAGACGATAACCGTATCTGTCATATACAAGGGCAGGAACTATACAAAACGCTTCATCAAATTCATTAAGTATTTTACATTTTTCAGGCACAGGCTCAAGCACCGAAAAAGCACCGCTTTCCAAATCTTCAAGAGATTTAATTACATAAAAGACCATATCTCTCGTTCCGTCAACACATCTTGGAACTGCAACCGTTTTATTATCGTTCAGCGCATACTTAATAAATTCAATAGTGTCAACTTCAATAGCCGTAGAAACATAGGTGAGAACAACATCACTGTTTTTGTAAACGTCAAGATCAATAAGATTAGAAAAAATTTTACTGTCACGGGATTTTTTTATATCCTCGGACATCTCACGGCGGATAGTCTTATATTTGTTTCTAAGCTCGGATTTATATGTCCGTATGTCAAATTTTCCGCTTATTTTTTCACACATAAAAGCGAGTCTCCCATAATTCTGCTTCGTTCCTTGGAAATAAGCACTTCAACAAGCTTTAAGCCAAAATCAACTGCAACGCCTGCCCCTCTTGCAGTTATTATTTTTCCATCTGCTACTGTAGGCACATCAAGCACTTCCGCACCTGAAAGCTCTTGCTCGAAACCGGTATAGCACACGGCTTTTTTCCCTTTAAGCAGTCCTTTATGGCCGAGAATAGACGGTGCCGCACATATCGCACCAATGTAAACATCATTATCAGCACAGTAATCTATAGCCTTTTGAACAATTTCGGAAGCTTCAAGATTTATCGTTCCAGGCATTCCGCCGGGCAGAATGATCATTTCAAGATTTTCATTAAGCTCTATGAATTTATCTTCTGTGTCCGTTACAACAGCAATGCCGTGAGAGCCTCTGATAATATTATCTCCGATTCCGACGGTAATAACCTCCTTGCCGCATCTTCTGAGAATATCGATTGGAGCTATTGCTTCAGTTTCTTCAAATCCGTCAGCAAGAAAAACATAAATCATTTATAATTCCTCCAGTATATTATTTAAATGTAACAGTATTTTTTTGAAGCATCATAACAGGATAATAAGAACGTTTTGATTTTCTCAAGCCTTCAAGTCCCAGATCTTCTTCACGGTTTATATAGGTATAACCATCGGTTGCAGATTTTGCAAATTCGTTATTGATAGCTGCATAAGCGCCGTTAATTTCTGCATTAGCTTTTTCAATATGAATATCAAAAGTATCTGAATTTATTCCATCTCCTATTGTAAAGCCCTCTACCTTGCCGTCAACGCGAATTACACCGCCTTTTAATTCAAGCTCTCCGAAATAATTCATAAAAGTATTTATCGCAAATTGCTCAGCAACACTTGATTCATCGTCGTAAGCCTGATTCAAATTATAGCTTTTTACAGCAAATTCTATACATTCATCAAAGTCTTTCTCGGTCATATCTGAATATTTCCAGTTATTGCGGTAAAAATTAGCAAGATGGTTTCTTTTTTTATGATATTTCTTGCCTGACAAGGTTCTCAGCTTGTCAGCATCATAAATATAGTCAAAATCTGATTCATCACAAGAAACCGTATACTGTCCTTCAAACAGTTCCTCAAATAGTTTAAGATTATCATTTGTGACCGAGCTTACAATTAAAGGACTGTTATTTTCTTCTGCTTCACGTTTTAATGTAAGAAACAAATCCTTATAATCCCCTTTTCCTGCCGGGAATGTAAACCTAAGTCCATACTTTTGAGAACGCGAAATATAAAAATCTTTATACCTGCAAATTGTTGTATTATAAAGCCTGTGCCATGCAAAATTATTTGAAAAATTATATTCGCATCCTCTGAAATCAGATTTTCTCAAAAGCTCAGTAATCCATGACCTGTCCGAAAGCTCTATAACCTTGAAATCAAGCATTTACCGTAAAACCTCTTTTATCAAACTTAATAAATTTTCTGTAACCTCTTCTATTGGAAGCGCTTCTTTGCCACTGCTGCACTTAACGACCTTCCAGCCAAGCTTTTCAGCCGCATAAAGCGCAGATTTTCTGCACGAATGAAGATATGCTACATTTGCCTCATGTATATCTTTTCTGCTTTCATCGCCATTATAACGTCCTGACATTAACTTTTGTGAAATCTCAACGGGCATATCCAAAAATATTACCAGATCAGGTTTTGGAAGCTCAAGTTTAACATATTCATAATCCGAAAGCCATTCAAGATACTTGTCCCACTCATTTTCAGGAAGTTTGACCATTTGATGTATCGCATTTGAAGATACATATCTGCTTGCAAAAATCAAGTCGCCGTTTTTATAATTTTTTTCCCAGAACATTTTATAGCTTGCATACCTGTCAACAGCATAAAAACTTGAAGCTGCATAAGCATTAATATCTTCTGCATTTTTAGATATTTCACCGTTAAGATACATTTTAACAAGAGATGATGACGGATTTTCATAATCGGGGAAGCTTATTGCCTTTATATTATAATTTAAAGATAATTTTTCTTTTATTATATCAAATTGTGTAGTTTTTCCGCTTCCGTCCAAGCCATCAATAACAATTAACTTACTCATGACAATATATACTCCTAAATACATATATATTTATTATATCATTAAACATTAAATTCGTCAACATTCAACAGAATTATCTTTAAAAAGAATTACACAAGATTAAATGCCGCCAACGCAAAGCATTGACAGCATTTAATTCACACAATAACTTTATATCACAATTATTTTTCGTCAATCTCTTCATTTTTCTCAAAGCAGCATTTTCCTGTCTCATCGGAATTCGGCTGAGGAAAGAACTGTTCGGTTGGAAATTCTATCCTATCAAAGACTTCGCAAGGAGCCTCCGAAACTGTTGAACCTGAGCAATCCTTGCAAGGAATGCAATAATCATAAGCAGGCACAATCAGTGAAACGGGACGTGAAAGATGCACGATGGAAAATAGACCAAGTGAAACAGCAAGAACTCTTTCAAACTGCTTCTTTTCACAAGGTTCATAGCAGTCAGAATGTGGCGGCATATGCTTGCTTCTACAAGGAACACAAACAAACTTCGCGTCAAGAGCAACAGGATCAACAACATGAACTGTTGCTTTAGGCATACTTATTGAATTATTGTTATTACAGAAGCAGCAATCACAAGTTTCAGACGGCGTTGCAGGAGTAAAATCCTGTTCGCTTGTAAACACCTTTGCATTTCCCTCACCGCCGTACAGTATCACCCTTTTATTCCACATTGCCGTACCGCAAAGAAGCGTTCCGGACTGTGGCTGACAGAACGACTTGCAGAATGCTTCGGCAGTAATTTTAAACTTGTAAGTAATGTCAACCGAGTAATATCCCGATTTGAAGGGGACTGTATCAACCGAAATGCAGGTTGCTTCAACTTCAACGCATCGGCTTCTTACTATGTTCATTTCGTCCGTTATTTCCGGAGAGTCTTCACTTAATGTAACTGGAAGCTCATAAATGCAGTCACGGTCGGAACAGCTGTCAAAGACGCGCGGAACTTCAATGCAAACCGCCTCTTTGAAGCAGTTATTTTTTTCGCTCATATAAATCCTCCTATGAAAATATTAAAGTATTAAAACTTCAATACCATATTATTCAAACGGAGGATAAAAAGTTACAATATCAGGTATTTTTATCTGTCTGATGGAATGTTTTAAGATTTCCGATTTTCTCGTTTCTTTCGTCAAGAACCTTTTCTACATCAGACCATTCAAGTCCCTGATTTACTGCAAGAACCATAACATGATAGATGAGGTCGTTTATTTCATTCATAAGCTCATCATTATCACCGTTTTTGGCAGCAATAATCGTCTCTGCGGCTTCTTCGCCGACCTTTTTGCATATTTTGTCAACGCCCTTTTCAAAAAGGTAACAGGTGTATGACTTTTCGGGAGCCTCACCCTTGTCAAAAGCAGCCTTTCTTGCCTTTATAACTTCAAAAATTTCTTCATATACTGTCATTTTTATTCTCCCTTTTTTCGTTAAGATTAATAAGCTTCATCGTTTCCATATCAAGCTCGCGGTAATAACAGTTATTGGCAACTCCATTATAGCTTGTGTGACAAATATTTCCCTTATCCGGAGTAACCTGATATACCAGCGAATTTTGCTCGCAGTTTACAAATATGTGATTTAAAGTAAATGTATTCCCCGATTCTGCACCCTTAAACCAAAGCTTGTTGCGAGAAGTGCTCCAAAAAACCGCTTTTTTTAAACGGATAGATTCCTTCAAAGCTTCCTCATTGGTATAAGCGACAAGTATAACTTCCTTGGTGTTAATATTTTGTACTGCTACGGGAATAACGTGGTTTTCCTTGGGCATATTACGAATTTTGTCCCAGTCCAACATAAGCTCGTCGGTTTCTTCTATCATACCCATACTACTGTTAAATGCTCCTTTTTAATTTATAGACCCGTTAAGGCTCTTTCCAAAATCCGCCTTTGTGAAAATTTTCATTTCCGAGAGGTTTTGCTGTCAAGTGAAACATTACACAGCCGTCGGGACAAACAATGGTTTTACTGTATTTGTCATCGCCGCCGAGATTAGTCAGATCTCCGCCGCTTCTGACCGCTTCCATAAGAGGATACAGCATCATCATTGTTTTGCTGCAAATGCCGAAGCCTTCATTATTCACGGGGCAGCCATATGTGCAATGATACTTGTCACCGATTTCTTCCCCATTTCGGCAATATCTTTCAGTATGGTCGCCGCGCAGAAATCCCGTTACTTCAATTTCAAATTCGTATTCTTCGTCATACCATTTTTTCATAGTTGTCCTCCCTGCTGCATTATATTTCAAATTCTTACCGGAATACCTTTGTTTTTCAAATCCTGCTTGACTTCTCCCACAGTAAGTTCCTTAAAATGGAATAGAGATGCAGCAAGTGCCGCAGAGCAATCTGTCTCGATGAAAGCCTCTGCAAAATCGCCAAGCTTACCTGCTCCTCCGCTGGCTATTACGGGAATTTTTACAGCACTGCAAACCGCTTTAAGCATAGGCAAATCAAATCCGCCTTTTACACCGTCAGTATCTATGGAATTAAGGCATATCTCTCCTGCGCCAAGCTGCTCGCATTTTTTAACCCAATCAATAAGGTCTAACTTCATATCAATTCTTCCTCCGTTGATGAACACC
>JBJESH010000200.1:0-3144 GCA_051882695.1 Oscillospiraceae bacterium
GAGAGCGGCAATGCCGATGGGAGCGTCCTCGGATATCTTGTTGTTTTCCGGGTCAGCCTCGGTAGAACCAACTATCTGGAGAGTCATTTCTTCGTCAAGCTCAAGGTCTTTAAGAGTAACAACAGAACCAACGCCTACCTCATCATTGGAAAGCTCAGACTCGTCAACAACGATGGCATTTGCAATTGTAAGTTCCATCTCCTGAATTTTAGCTTCAAGAATACCCTGTTCGTTCTTAGCCTCGTCATACTCCGCATTTTCTGAAAGGTCACCGAAAGCTCTTGCCTCTTTCAGCTTCTGAGCAACCTCAGCACGTCTTACGGTAATAAGATACTCAAGCTCCGATTCCAGCTTTTTATAGCCCTCTGCGGACATTCTAACCTTTTTTACAGCCATTTTGATCCAATCCTTTCAACTATTCTAAAATCTTATTATATAGTATATTTTAACCGATGTCAATAGCGAAAAATGCGGTAACAAATTATTCTTCGTCCTCATTTTCAGCTGTGTTTTCCATACCGGCACCGCTTTCAACGTTTTTTATCTGCTCCAGAATGTCATACACCGCACCGTCCAGACGTGAGGTCGGTCGCTCTATCCTTTCAAGGATATCCTTGTCAAGAAAAATTATCCTGCCGTTTTTTACAGCCGAAAGCTCCGCAGTTTCTTCCGGAAGCTCATATTTATCCACATATTCGGGAAGAATAAGCCATTCCGGGTCAAGCTCCAGAAGCTCCTCAGCCGTCATTGAAATGTCATCCATATCTCCTGCGGCATTTTCCCCGAAATAAGAGAAGAAATCTCCTGCAAACGTAGAATTTGAAGCTGCCGCAAGTTCCGGAGACATAATGTAAACAAAGCTGTCCATAGAACCCTCCGCTTCGTTCAAAGCCTTTTTAAGAGGCTCAAGAGCGTCCTCTGCCACAGCCGAACTGTTAAGCCTGCCGCCGAAAACAGCAGCAATATCGCCGTAACAACCGTACAGCTCCTCTACGGATTCGGGCGCAGGTATTATCCACACTCGTGTACCGCTGTTTTCAATGGCAGTAATATCCTTTTTTGCAATAGGACTCATTGAAATAAGAAGCTGCGGTGCAGCGGAAATAATTGTGTCTGCGTCAGGGTTTGCAGAGGACCCGAGATCGGTCCTGTCCTTAATACTTTCGGGGTAATCGCAGTAGCTGCTTATCCCGATTATCTTATCACTGAAACCAAGCTCGCATATAATTTCCGTCACAGCCGGAGAAAGTGACCCTGCCGTTTCGGGAGAACTGTCAAAAATCAAAGCGCCGACTTCCACCGGATAGGGATTTTCAACAGCCGAAGTCTCAGTAACAGCAGAATGAGTTTCCTCCGCCACCTGAGTGCATCCGCACATAAACAGCGACAAAACCGCCGCAAAGAATTTCATACCGGATTTATACAAAACAGAATTCCTCCGTCAATAATCTGAATTTAAGTATAACACATTCCGCCGAAAATTACAATAGCCGTATCCGAAAAAACACAGAAATCAACACAAAAAAGGCTGCCCTTGTCGGACAGCCTTGAAAAATCACAACGATCAAGCCTTAGCAGCGTTAAGCTTCTTAGCAAGCTGAGACTTCTTTCTTGCAGCAGCGTTCTTGTGAATAAGATTCTTTGCAGCAGCCTGGTCAACCTTCTTCATTGCGAGTCTGATTGCAGCCTCGGAATTGTCAGCCTTAGCAGCGCAAGCAGCGTCAGCGTTCTTGAGAACTGTCTTGAGGTTGGACTTAATAGCCTTGTTCTGCATTGTCTTTGTAGCGATAACCTTAACTCTCTTCTTAGCGGATTTAATATTTGGCATAACTGATCTCTCCTTGATAATTTGATTTTTTACGGTAATAATAACATAAAATCGGCATAACCGTCAGCAAGATCTGACACGGAATGATCTCGCCGGAGGTGTAATGACCCACCTGAGTTATCAGGTACCGTTAAGGATTTGACAGCACGACTGCCCTAACCGCATACAGTTACCTGCAAAAGCCTAAATATAATATTAACATTTTCCGAGACATTTTTCAATAGGCAACATTAAAAAAAGCGAAAAATTTTCTCATTGTTTTTTAGCTATTTTGCCGAAAATATTATGAAAGGATATGAAAATTCATGTCAGTAAGAACCGACCTTGCAGTAGAAATGATAGACGAAAATGCCGCAAGTCTTCCGAAAGGGATAAAGCGTAAGCTGCGCAAAAGCTCTGCCTGTTCTATCACCGAGATAATCGTCACCGACACCGTCGCAGGACTCCGCATAGGTAAAGCTAAGGGACGCTATATTACTGTTGAAACCGACCGTCTCTCAGCCAGTCCCGAGGATTTTGAAGAGCAGGTAGCAAACATAGCCGCCGAAATAATCTCCCTGAAAAGCAGCGAGCGTAAAACCGCGCTGATAGCAGGTCTGGGCAATTCGGACATAACTCCGGATGCTCTCGGACCTCTCGTTGTTTCCCAAATCATTGCGACCCGTCATCTCCGTGATGTGCTTCCGGAAGGACATGAGCTGAAGCAGTTAAACCGTGTTTCTGCAATAGCTCCTGGTGTGCTGGGACAAACAGGAATTGAAGCGGCAGAAATAATAAGATCACTTTGCGATTCGGTAAAGCCCGACTGTGTAATAGTTATCGACGCCCTTGCATGCTCTGATATATCCCGTCTCGGCAGTACGATACAGCTTACCGATACGGGGATTTCCCCGGGATCCGGAGTACAGAACCGCCGCAAGGAGCTTTCCGAAACGACTCTGGGAATACCTGTTATAGCGATCGGCGTACCCACGGTAGTAGATATGCATACAATTGTAGAGAATATCACAGGGAATCCTCCCGATAAGCACCTGCCCAATATGATGGTAACGCCCCGCGATATTGATAAACTTGTGGAGCGAACCGCAAGACTCATTGCCTATTCGATAAATAAGGCCGTCCAGCCGATGCTGACCATTGAGGACATTACCGCGCTGTCGTAAATTATAGTATAGCGGCATATAACATTAATTTTTGTAGGGGACGGGTTTCCCGTCCCGATAACTAACGCAAAACATTCGTAAAACACGGGCGGCGAAACGCCGCCCCTACAATAGTTTTAATGTCACCAAGCGTAAATTAAAGCTTAGCGCACT
>JBJESH010000201.1:0-3141 GCA_051882695.1 Oscillospiraceae bacterium
CCAAGTTCATTGATTCGGCGTATGGTGTCTTCTCCGTTTTTTATGAGTTCAAAGGCAGCTTTAAGCTGGTCATACATTATTTTCCCTTCTTCAGTAAGACTCACTCCCCTGTGGTTGCGTATAAAAAGCTGAGTCCCAAGACTTTCCTCCATTTTGGTAATAGCTTTGCTTATTGCAGGCTGACTTATATAGTTCATTTCTGCCGCACGGGAAATGCTTTCACACTCTGCAACTGCACAGAACAGACGATAACGATTAAGATTGCTTTCTGAAATCATAATTACTTCTCCTTTTTATATTTATTCGGCATATCTAAAATTCATATCAGATATTCATATTATGTATTTGAATTATATCATATTTTGTGTTATAATTCAACTGTAATCTAAAAAAGAAAGGTTGAATTTTTATGTCTATGACAATGACTCAGAAAATTCTTGCTGCACACGCAGGTCTTGACAAGGTTGAGGCAGGTCAGCTTATCAGATGCAGGCTTGACATGGTGCTTGGAAACGATGTCACAACTCCTGTTGCTATCAATGAATTTGAAAAAGCAGGATTTTCAGGCGTTTTTGATACAGATAAAATTTCTATGGTAATGGATCATTTTACACCGAACAAGGATATCAAGTCCGCTGCTCACACAAAGCAATGCCGTGACTTCGCTTCAAAGCTTAAAATCAAAAACTATTTTGATGTAGGTGATATGGGCATTGAACATGCTCTGCTTCCCGAAAAAGGTCTTGTAGCTTCAGGAGAATGTATTATAGGAGCTGACAGCCACACCTGTACATATGGCGCTCTCGGTGCTTTTTCCACAGGTGTAGGTTCAACAGATATGGCAGCGGGTATGGCTACGGGTGAAGCTTGGTTTAAAGTACCGTCAGCTATCAAATTTAATCTCAAAGGCAAGCTTAACAAATATGTCATGGGTAAGGATGTTATTCTCCACATTATTGGTATGATCGGCGTTGATGGCGCTCTTTATAAATCTATGGAATTTTCGGGTGAGGGACTTAAAAATCTTTCTATGGATGACCGTCTTTCGATGGCGAATATGGCTATTGAGGCGGGAGCAAAAAATGGTATTTTTGCAGTTGATGAAGTTACCAAGGCTTATCAGAAAGGCAGAGTCGATCGTTCCTACACCGTTTATGAAGCTGACCCGGATGCTCCGTACGATGCAGTTTATGACATTGACCTCTCTGAAATCAAGCCTACAGTTGCTTTTCCTCATCTTCCGGAAAATACACGAACTATTGACAATGTAGGTGATGTAAAAATCGATCAGGTAGTTATCGGATCCTGCACAAACGGCAGAATGGAAGACCTTGAAATGGCTGCTGAAATCATCAAAGGCAAAAAGGTTCACGATGGAGTACGCTGCATTGTTATTCCTGCAACCCAGAAAATTTATCTTGAAGCTATGAAAAAAGGCTTGCTGGAAATCTTCATTAATGCAGGATGCGCTGTTTCAACACCTACCTGCGGTCCGTGCCTTGGCGGTCATATGGGTATTCTCGCAAAAGGCGAAAGAGCTGTTGCTACTACAAATAGAAATTTTGTCGGACGTATGGGACATCCTGAATCAGAGGTATATCTCGCCTCGCCTGCTGTTGCTGCGGCTTCTGCAATTACCGGCAAAATCAGCGGGCCCGATGAAGTAATGTGATTGGAGGTTTTAGTATGAAAGCATTCGGCAAAGTACATAAATACGGTGATAACGTTGATACCGATGTTATTATCCCTGCAAGGTATCTTAACTCGGCAGATCCAAAGGAACTTGCTTCCCACTGTATGGAGGACATTGACAAGGAATTTGTAAATAATGTCAACAACGGAGACATTATTGTTGCAAATCTTAATTTCGGCTGCGGTTCTTCCCGTGAACACGCTCCTATCGCTATAAAGGCAAGCGGAATTTCTTGTGTTATAGCTTCAACCTTTGCAAGAATTTTTTACAGAAACGCTATCAATATCGGTTTGCCAATTCTTGAATGTGATGAAGCAGCTAAAAATATTGAAAACGGTGACGAGGTTGAGGTAGATTTCGATACAGGTGTTATCACAAACAAGACTAAAAATCAGACATATCAAGCACAGCCTTTCCCCGAATTTATGAAAGAGATCATCAATGCAGGCGGACTGCTGAAATCTTTAAAGAAGTAAGGAGCGATTGTAATGACTAAAAATATTGCAGTTATAAAGGGCGATGGAATCGGCTCTGAAATCGTAACCGAAGCCATCAAGGTTCTGGACAAGGTCGGCGCTAAGTTCGGACACACATTTAAATATACTGATGTATTAATGGGAGGTTGTGCTATTGATGCAACAGGCGTTCCTTTGCCACAGGAAACTATTGATGTATGTCTTGCTTCCGACAGTGTTCTTCTCGGAGCAGTAGGCGGAAAGAAATGGGATACTCTTCCGGGAAATCTCCGTCCCGAAGCAGGATTGCTTGGTATCAGAGGCGCTTTGAAGCTTTTTGCAAATATCCGTCCTGCAAAACTGCTTGCTCCACTTGCATCTGCTTGTCCTCTTAAAAAAGAAATTACTGATTCCGGTCTTGACCTTGTTATCGTTCGTGAGCTTATCGGCGGTGCATATTTCGGCGAGAGAAACACATATACTGATGAAAATGGTGTTAAGCACGCAAGCGACTCTATGGCATATGCAGATTACGAAGTCGAGAGAATATGTCGTGTTGCGTTTGATATGGCTAAAAAACGCCGTTCTAAGGTTCACTCTGTCGATAAGGCAAATGTTCTTGATTCATCGCGCCTTTGGAGAGAGGTTTCTCACAAGGTTGCTGCTGAATATCCCGATGTTGAATTTCAGGATATTCTTGTTGACAATTGTGCAATGCAGCTTGTAAGAAATCCCGGACAGTTTGATGTACTTGTTACGGAAAATCTTTTCGGAGATATTCTTTCAGATGAAGCTTCAATGATAACAGGTTCTCTCGGTATGATCCCGTCTGCTTCTTTGGGCGAAACCTCACTTGGTCTGTACGAACCTATTCACGGCTCTGCTCCCGATATTGCAGGTCAGAATAAAGCTAACCCGATTGCAACAATTCTTTCCGTTGCAATGATGCTTCGCTACTCCTTTGATATGTCCGTTGAAGCTGACGCTATTGAA
>JBJESH010000202.1:0-3132 GCA_051882695.1 Oscillospiraceae bacterium
TGTTTATTCCCGACTGCAACCTGGGTTCATTTGTGGCAAAGAGCCTTCCCGAAAAGCAGTTTAAGCTTATTCAGGGCGGCTGTCCCGTACACGCGGCAATTACCGAAGAGGAAGCACTTGAAGCAAAGGCAAAGCACCCTAACGCCCTGCTGCTTGTCCACCCCGAATGTATTCCCGATGTGGCAAAGCATGCCGATTATGTAGGTTCAACAAGCGGTATCGTGAAATATGCAATGAACTCCGATGCAAAGGAGTTTATTATCGGTACTGAAATTTCCATTGCCGAGCACCTCCAGTTCGTCTGTCCCGAAAAGGAATTTTATCCGCTGTCAAAAAGACTTATCTGCGCCGATATGAAGCGCACCACACTAATGGACGTATATAAAGCGCTTAACGGCGGCGGTCTTGAAATAAAGCTGTCTGACGAACTTATTGAAAAAGCTTCTGTCTGCATCGACCGTATGCTCAAAATGGGATAAAAGTCTCAAAATAAAACATTTTTTTGTGTATTTTGACTGTTTTTTATTTTGCTTTTTTCTTGACCTTTGACGACTTTTGCAGTATAATATTTATATAAATTTTTTTAGGAGGTTAATTATGAATAATACCAAGAAAATTCTTTCAGGTATTCTGGCTTTGACAATGGCTGCCGGTTTTACTGCCTGCGGCGGCGATGACAGCGGAAGCACAGGCGGCAACAGTGCAGACGGCGGAAACGCAGGCGATGAGACCACTACTGCTGAAGTTGTTACCACCACTGCCGTAACAGTTGATATTAACACAGAGGGTCTGAAGGAAGATGAAGAAACGCTTATTGAAAACGCTATGTCTCAGCTTCGTGACGCAGAACCTGAAAATAAAGAAGTAAAGTGGCTTGCACACTATCCTATCAATCCCGGTACAAACGGTGCTTCAAAGGCTGTAGGCCTTGATATGTTTGAAAGAAAGTACGGCTGTACAGTAAAGGATTACTCCACAACATGGGAGAACCGCTATAACGACCTCTCTACATACGTTCTCGGCGGCGAGGGAATTGATATCTTCCCCGGCGACGATGTTTACAACTTCCCTAAGGGCATCATCAGCGGAATGTTCCAGCCTGTTGACAGCTACATTGATATGAATTCTGCTATCTGGCAGAATACTAAGGCTGCTATGGAGCTTTACAACTTCGGCGGCAAGCACTTCTCACTTGTAACAAGCGTTACTGCCGAGGAGATCGTTCTGTATAACAAGGAAACAATTGAGGCTAACGGTCTTGACGATCCTTGGGAGCTTTACAAGTCCGGCGAGTGGAACTGGGACAAATTCAAGGAAATGCTTACCGAATTTGTTGACGAAGAAAGCGACCTGTGGGGTATTGACGGCTACTGGGCAGAAAATGCTCTCCTTCTTTCCTGCGGCGTTCCTACAGTAGGAAGCGTTAACGGTCAGCTCGTATGCAACCTCAACGACGCAACATTTGAAAAGGCTATGAATTTCCAGTATGACCTCTATACTGCAGGTCTTGTATTCCCAAGAGAGCAGTTCACATGGCAGGAGCAGCCTCAGATGATGGGCGAAGGCAGACAGCTCTTCTATATCATTGGACCATACACTATTGATGGCGCTCCCGAAACATGGACTCACAAAATTGACCCTGAGAATATAGGTGTTGCACCTGTTCCGTCACCGGCAGGTTCAGATCCTTATCAGGCTGCAAAGGTCAACGGCTATGCTCTCTGTAAGGGCGCTGCAAACCCCGAGGGTGCAGTACTTTTTGCCGAGTGTAATATCGTAGCAGGAAACGATGAGGGCACTATCGCTATCTCAGACAGAAAGAAGAAGGACGACTCCAAGCTTTCCGATGAGATCATCGCAAACCTCAAGGAGATCAACGAGCTTGCTGTTCAGTATCCTGTTGTTGACCTTGCTTCCGGCTGTTCAACAGATATCGCTTCCTATACAACACAGGGCGGCGATAATGTAGGTACAAGAGCTGCACTTCACGGTACAGACTGGGCTTCCAACAGAGAGGCTATTGCAGATACTATCATTATGCTTGTTGACGAAGTAAATACAGAGCTTCAGGCAAAGGTTGCAGAGATGCAGTAAAATAAGATCTCATGCAGATCAAATATCAGGGGTATCATTACGATACCCCTGTTTTTTAATGTATGAACGCAAGAAGAATAAGAACGGCTCCGCAAAGCCAGCCGAGATTGATTTTCAGCGTCGAAACGATTTTTCGCCCCAGCATACAGCCTATACATATTGAAAGCATACCTGCGGCAAAAGCTCCTGCGGCAAGAAGCGGAAGGCATATTTCGCTTAGACCTGCGCTGACGCCTGTTACAAGTGAGTCTGCCGAAAGCGCAACGGCAAGTGTGACCGCTTCACGGGGGGATATGCTTTTGGAATTGTCCGTATCTGCCGCCGTACCGTCAAAAAAAAGCATAACGGGATTGGTCTTCGGCGGACTTCTGCGGCTGAGAAGCCTTTTGAAGAAGTCCTGAAAAAGATTGAAAATTCCCAAAGCCATAAGCAATATAAAGGAAATTATCCCGCATATCGTTTCGGGAACGGCAAGCTTGATGATTTCCGCAAAGGCGACCGAGCAGGAAAGAAAAAGTGTCCCGATAAAGCTTATTATCACCGCCGAACGCAGCGGAATTTTAATTCCCGAACCTCCTATTCCGACCGCCGCAGCAAAGCTGTCTATGCTTACCGCAGTTATGAGTAAAAGAATTTCTATCATTATAAACCACACTCTTATACTATTTCTTAATCAACCTATAGACAAAGTCTATAGGTTGATTCCACCGCTTTGCGGTGGGTGCGGCGAAGCCGCAAGAAAGCCGTTCAATACTAATTCCGTCAAAACCACAGGTTTTGACTTGCCGCCTTTTAGGCGGCTCTCCTTATAGACGTTGTCTATAAGGAGATTAGGAATTAGTATTAAAAATTTATCTTCTTCCTTGACAGTTTATGATAAAAAATCAAAAATGTGATTGACTATTTTAAAAATATGTGTTATTATTACTATGTATATTCGATTGATGCCTTAAAGGCTTGCCGTCGAAGTGCCTCTTCAGATTATATATTATGTTTCAGAAAAAACGGAGGTGTTTTTATGCCGCTAAAGGAAAGGGT
>JBJESH010000203.1:0-3122 GCA_051882695.1 Oscillospiraceae bacterium
ACGGCTGTTATGCCAAAATATTCAGAACAGAACGGTGATAATTCTGCATCTGTCCGAAAACGTGCTGCTGTGCCTGACTCAGTATCTGCTGCTTGGTATAGTCGGCATATTGCTTTGCCATATCGGTATCTCTCATTCTTGACTCGGAAGCAGTAAGGTTTTCAATATAGTTTGTATTGCTGCTCAGCGAGTGGAGCGAACGATTCTCATTTGCACCGGAAACGGATCTTGCCATAGAAAGAATATTGTTTGCACCTTCAAGACGGTCTATCGCTTTGAGCGCTCTTTCAACAGTCGTTATTCCGGTAGTGTTAATGTGCATAAGATGCTCGTCGATACGAGTCTTTTCGTACAAGATATAGCTGTTTGTACGACGGCCTGTATGAATGCCAATCTCGGTATCGCTGTCACGTCCTGTACCGCCGTAAATAAGGTCGTCCGCGGCATTTCCTGTGAATTTATCGAAAACATAGTCGCCGTTTTCGGTTGTATAAAACATAATATGTCCGTTTCTTTCTCCGGCTCTTACAATACTTCCCATAGCTTCAAGCTCATCGTTAAGCTCGGCAGCAAGCGTATCAAGATTGTATGCTCCGTGAGAAATACTTAAACTGTAAGGGACGCCGTCGATCTCAAAGCCAAGTGTGTCATTATCGCTTGAAATAACAATTCCTTCGGAAAGATCGGGCTTTCCGATGAAAGTGGTCGGCTGAGGAGAACGCGTTGCGTCATAGAAAATTCTGTATGCCGAGTTTCCTCTTACACCGTCAATAATCGCACTTACAGAACCGTTTCTTCCGTCGTCGGGAAGCTTGCACCACAAAACAAGCTTATCAGAGCTTGAAATACCCGTGTTATTTTCAGGAACGCCCAGTTCGCTTAGCCCTATCGAAGCGTTAAAGAAATCTGCCGGGAACTTCTGACCCGAAGGGTCGGTGAGCTTTGCTATCTCAGTACGTCCTGCTTTTTCGATCGCGTCGGCAAGCTCACCGGGAGTATAATCTCCGGCAGGGATCGCAAACTCGACCTTATACATATTTCCGTCATAGTTCAAATCAAAAACAACGCCGTCATTGAGTCCTGCGTAAATGGTAACATTTTTACCGGAGCTGATCTCGTCTTCATTTTCAGGTTCAAGAGTATTTCTTCCGACAATATATGAGACCTTGCTGCCTGCCGATGTTCCTGCAGTTTCAGTGTGAAGCCTTACAGAAGAGTAGCTTGCATTCTGAAAGACCTTATCAAAAAGTCTTCCCTCAAAATTGCTGATAGAACGCGTATCGGAAGGTCCTGCGCCCGATATGCTTATATAGCCGTTTGACACGGTAACGGTAAGCTGGTCGGGACCGAGCTTTCCGTCAATTGCAGTCTGCAAGGCAGCTGCAAGAGTATCGGCAGTATAAGAACCGGCAGGAACAGATATATCAGCTGTACCGGAAACAAGGTTTCCGCCTGCTTCAACAGAATATTCAAACGACATTTTATTGTCGTAGTCGTGTATCTCAATTGTGCCTATTCTGTTCTTGCCCGTGATCGAACAGCGACGGTCAACTCTTGTTACAGAGTTTTCTTTTCCGATACTTATGGGGCGTTTGAAAATGGGAGAGGTATTTGACCCGCTCATGGAAATACTTTGGGCGCTGCCTTTTCCATCGGTAACCATAGTAAGCGAAGAACCCGAAACAGAAGCTGTAAGTCCGCTTCCGGCAAAGCCTGTCTGAAGCTGTGAAAGGATATCGTTCATGCCTGCTGTGCCGCTGTAGTCACCCTCGTTCAGGTCGAACTCAACAGCTGTGCCGTTTACCGTTAATGCAACATGCTTGTTAGCAGCAGTTATTTCAAGACCGCTTCCCGAGAAAAGCGAGCTGAAATAGCTGTTTGTAATAGTTGCTGGATAAACGACTTTATTTGCTACTGAGTCAATAGCACCGCCGCTTCCGACAGAAGCCTTGTTGATATACTCATTAAGTCGTGCAGTACCGCCCATGTCACTGAGAGAATATCCGTCGCCGCCATTAACGGTTTTAAAAACAAGGCCCTTGTTCGTGCCGCTTGAAACATAGCTTACGGATATAATACTGCTGAGGGACGGATCAGCGGCAATGACTCCGCTGATTGCGGAAGCCGCATCGGCAGGAGATGTATAAGTTCCGTCCGGAATTACAATTGTAATATCCCTTGTACCGTCAGCAGGAGAAGTATACTTGAAAGTAATAGTATTGTTTGCAGAAGTTACAGTCAGAGGAAAATGGCTGTCAAATCCGGCAGCGACCATCTGTGCAGGAGTTTCGATTTTACCTGTTGCAGGATTGTAATCGGGATTATCCGCTGTTGAAGTGACAACCTTTGTTTTGTAAATGTCACAGGTACTTGATGAATTTATGCTGATAGTTCCCGATTCAGCGGCAGGGCCTCTGAATACAAGAGATTTTCCGTCGCTTCCGACGGTAACTGTAGTTTTGGCAGTACCGCCGTCTGACGCGGCAATTTTAGCATTCAGTTCATCGGCAAGTTCAGCTGCCGATGTGTATGTTTTATGGGTAAGTGATAAATCATAATTCGTTGCGCCTGCTTTGAAAATGAGCTTGTCATTTGAAGAGTCCACAGTATAAGGAAGCTGCGAAGCGACATTCGGAACAGTAAGTGAGGACGGAATGTAAACTCTGTTGTGTTCAACGTCAACAACAGCGTCAGATCTTCCTGCAAGACTGTTCTTGTATGCAGAATAAGACATTGTACAGTTTCCGCAGGCAATTTTTACGTCAGCACCCTTTGAAGCTGTTGTGATAACGAGATCGTTTCCGCTGAGCGAAGCGGATGCAGTCGAGCCGAGTCCTGCACTTATCACAGAAAGCGCCTGATCTTTTGTAGAACCCTTTGGCACAAGAATATCAAAGCTTGAAGTGCCGTTTTTATCGGTAACGGAAAGAGTAAGGTTAATATCTCTGCGTGAAACTCCGTCTGCCGTGAACTGGGTCATTACATTGGGCATAGTCATTGTTGCAGGAAATTCCTCAACAGTCACATCGCCTACAAATGATTCGCCGTTGTCGATCTCCACTTCATAACCGTTATTTATCGTTGGTGTAACAGTATTGTAAATGATATAATTTTGCTGTATC
>JBJESH010000204.1:0-3105 GCA_051882695.1 Oscillospiraceae bacterium
AATAGCTATAAGCAAAGTGCTTTTTATTATATGTTTACAATAAAAGGGGCTTGCTACAGCCCCTCTGTTTTTATTTGCTATTGTAAACTACCTCGTTTTTCAGCGCTTCACCCTTGAAAAACTGGTTAAGGTTGAAAAGCGTTACCTCGGCAATTTTTTGCAGAGCTTCGTCTGTAAGGAATGCCTGATGCGAAGTCATTATTACATTCGGCATTGACACAAGCAGAGCAAGAACGTCATCCTGAATGACTGTGCTGGAATAATCCTCGAAAAAAATCGCCGTTTCTTCCTCGTAAACGTCAAGGCCTGCTCCCCTCACCTTCTTATCTTTAAGTGCCTGCAAAAGTGCGTCACTGTCGATAAGCTGCCCTCTTGAAGTGTTCAATATAACTACGCCTTCTTTCATTTTTGCGAGACTCCCCTCGTTGATTATATACCGTGTCGAGGAAGTCAGCGGACAATGAAGTGAAATTATATCGCTTTCTGCAAAAAGCTTGTCAAGCGGAACATAATCTATTCCGTAACCTTCTACAGGGTATGGGTCATATGCAATGACCTTCATGCCGAAGCCTTTGCAGATATCTATGAATATCCTGCCAATTTGTCCCGTACCGATGATCCCTGCGGTCTTGCCGTGAAGGTCAAAGCCTGTCAGACCGTTAAGGCTGAAATTGAAATCACGGGTACGAATAAAAGCCTTATGGATTTTTCTGTTCAGAGTAAGCAGCAATGCCATTGTATGTTCCGCAACGGCATATGGCGAATATACCGGAACACGGACAATGCTTATTTTATCCTTTGCGTATTTTATATCTACGTTGTTATACCCTGCGCAGCGCATGGCTATCAGCTTTACGCCGATTTCGCACAGTTCGTCTATGGTCTCGCTGCTTATCGTATCATTTACAAAAGCGCACACAGCTTTGCAGCCTTTTGCAGCAGCGGCGCTGTCGGGTGTAAGCTTATATTCGACATATTTTATATTGAACTCTGTATTCAGCTTGTCAAACCATTGCTTGTCATACGGTTTGGTATCAAAAAACGCTATTTTTTCCATTTGCATATTCCTTTCAATTGTTTTTTGTAGTATATGCAAAACTTATATATTAATTCTTGCAGAGTCAAGGGTATATCGAAATTTATTACAATATGTAAATAAAGGTTAACCAAATTGTAATTTGTATTTTATAAAGAAATATGTTATACTTTTTTTATACTGTTTATGAGGGGTAACGATAATGACCGAACAAACAATTCAAACCAAAATTCTTCCTGCTGCAAAAAAAATTACCGAAGAAGTAAAAAAAGCTGTGATCGGTAAAGACGACATAATTATAAAAACTCTGCTGGCAATTATAGCAGGCGGACATATCCTGCTTGACGACATTCCCGGAGTAGGCAAAACTACGCTGGCACTGGCTTTTTCAAAAGCAATGTCTCTTGACTACAAACGTATGCAGTTTACTCCTGACGTTCTTCCCGCAGATGTAACCGGATTTACTGTTTACAATAAACAGACAGGCAGCTTTGAGTACAAGCCCGGCGCAGCTTTATGCAGTCTTTTCCTTGCAGACGAGATCAACCGTACTTCAAGCAAAACTCAAAGCGCACTTCTTGAAGCAATGGAGGAAGGTTCGGTTACCGTAGACGGAGTTACACATAAACTTCCTAAGCCTTTTATCGTTATCGCAACTCAGAACCCGATAGGCTCGGTCGGAACACAGATGCTTCCGGAATCACAGCTTGACCGTTTTATAGTTAAGCTTACAATGGGATATCCCGACATAGAAAGCGAGATCGCAATCTTAAAATCAAAAGGAACGGCAGGCAGCGGAAATACAATTGATTCTGTTGCAAATGCAAATGACATTTTGCTTATGCGTGCTGCTGCAGAAGAAGTATTTATTGATGACCGTGTATATAAATATATAGCAACAATTTCCGCCGCAACACGCTCACATCCTCAGATAAAGCTCGGACTAAGTCCAAGAGGTACGGTTGCACTTATGTCAATGGCAAGAGCAGCAGCGCTTCTGAGAGGCCGTGCATTTGTTATCCCCGATGACGTAAAATATGTTCTCAGCGATGTTGTCGAACACAGAATTATTCTTAATGCAAAAGCCAAAGCTTCAGGAGTAAGCGTTTCAGATGTTCTGCGCGATATCAGCGCCCGTACTCCGACTCCTAGAATACAGCATTAATACTGATTAATGCCCCAAACAAGCATTTTTATCATAAGGCGTCGGAAAGGAGGTGCGCTTTCGTTCGGAAGCGCAGTTAAAATGAAATTTACCTATATTTTACTGATGATAATTTCTGCGCTGTTTTATGTACTTTATAAAGGCGATCTTTCATTTGTACTTTTTGCGTTCATGGCGGCACTGCCTTTTGTACTGTTTATTTCTGTTGTGGTATGCGCTGTGCGTTTAAAGTTCTCTGTTTACTGTGACGAGCCTTCCGCGGAACGCGGCAAACCTGCCGTTATAAAAATCAGACTGCACAACCGAACATTTCTGCCGATATCGTCCTGCAATATACTTGTATCATATAAAGTTTCCGCGCCGTTTGAAAACAAGGCAGCACAAAAATATACCGCTATAGTTCCACTCAGTGCTTTTGATAAAGAAACCATCTCGTTAAGCTTCACTCCGGAACACTGTGGAACGCTTGATATTTACATCAGAAAAATTATTTTACATGATCTGCTGGAAATTACCTCAGTACGCAGGAAAATCGGATTTCACAAAAAAATAACAGTTCTCCCGAGATTTTTTCCGATAAACGCAGATATTGAAAGCAACCTTGTTTTCAGCGCTGAAAGCAGTACATTTTCGCAGGACAAGCCCGGAGACGATCCCTCGGAAATTTTCCGTCTGCGCGAATACCGTGACGGCGACAAACACAACCGTATTCACTGGAAACTCAGCAGCAGAAGTGAAAATTTTATTGTAAAGGACCTTTCACATCCCGTAGGAAGCAAAATATTGCTTATGACCGATTTCAGCGGCTGCAAATCTGCAAATGACACCGACCGTATACTTGAAGCTGCTGCGGCAGTTTCAAACTACCTTGCCGAAAATGGAACAGCACATTTTTTAGCAGTTC
>JBJESH010000205.1:0-3079 GCA_051882695.1 Oscillospiraceae bacterium
TCCCTAAAATTCATATTCCTTTCGAGACAATGTGAAACACCACATATAACGTTCATCTCCTATGGAATTATTTATCAAGAGAATGGACTTATGCCATTGGACTCACTCCTTAAAAATCATATTCCTTACGGTACAGCCATGAATTTATCCTCATATGAAGCCATCTCCAGTCGGAATTATTTTAACGGTGAAGGGCATACGCCTCATCTTATGCCATTGGACTCACTCCTGCTTTCTTAGAATTTTTGAGAAAAAGTCTTTCTGATTACCATATTGATCACTCTTATTCTTACGGGGAACCCCGTTGATTGTTCCAAAACCGGCTAACGCCGTCTAACCTGTCCTGTCGGACTCACTCCCTTGCATTATTTATCAAATATTCAGATCGTGATATGTATATTTCATATACATCCCTTCATTCTGCATAATTTTGTTCAAGGTAAAGCTAACGTCTTAGGTGGTCTCACTCCAATCATATTAAATAAGCAGATTTTTAATACCTTTCATAGATCTTGCTGTCATAAGACATCACTTCCTTTTGAAAGTCTATCCTTGACGCTTCAGTGCATTGGTCTCACCTTTTTTATCAGAATTATCGCAGCCCTTTATGTAAAACCCTTTCATTGGGTGTTTGCATATCAGACAGACCGCATTGTTCATGATCCGTGCCGAGGGTATAAAAATACCGCACCTCAGCGATTTGTTCTGCTAAGTCATGCGGCTCGTTATAATACTTTAAGTTCAAATTTACTAATCGTAAAATAATTCGGAGTGAAGCAATAATGCTTTGCATTTAGACTCCCGTTCAAACTTTTCTTAAAGTATAGCTGCAAACGAGTCGCTGCGGACTGTCTGTGAGATCTTCTGCTCTGTGTTCTCCATCGGACTCGCCAACCTTTCCAAGAAAAATTCTGAATTCCCGTTCACTGCGGAGCTCCTGCTGCGAAGCTGTGTACCGAATGAGTACCGCATGACCTATCGGGTTCAATTCTTTAGTGAAAGAGTACCTTGACTTTCAGGTATCTGTTATTCTCTTTCCTTGAATATAATATACCACAACATTTATGCAAAGTCAATAGTTTTCCACATAAAATACTCAACAGCGTTTGTGCAATATTTTTGTTAATTTTACATCTTGACTTTTTTATTTAAAAGTTGTACAATTAAATAGTTGGGTGTCGCGGTCATGCACTTCCGACCTGACGTTATCATAATTTTTAGGAGGTTTTTATTATGCCGGAAAAATTTGACGATATGGAAATGGCTGCTGACCTTTATACACTTGTGGACGAGGACGGTGTTGAACAGCAGTTTGAAATGCTTGATTCTATGGACGTAGGCGAAGACCGTTACTATGCGCTTGTTCCTTACTATGATGACCCTACCAAGGAGCTTGAAGCAGATACCGAACTGGTCGTTCTGAAATCCGAATTTGATGAAAATAACGACGAGACTCTTGTTTCCATCGACGATGACGAGGAGTACGAAAGGATCGGAAATATGTTCCTTGAGCGCCTTAACGAAATGTACGAGGGTTGATAGACTAATAAGAAAATATTTGATTTTGCAGGACTTTGCATGAGCGTTTCTGCGCTCTGCAAGGTCCTTTATTTTTACAGCAAAACTTTTTAAAAAGTTTTCCGCTGCTCTTTACCTTTTTAAAGAAATGTGTTATACTTTATTAAATATTACTTTTATCGGGGGCATACGGTTTGATTTGTGTAACAGGCGATATGCACGGCGATTACAGCCGCTTTAAGGACAGTAAAATTAGAAAGCTGAAAAAGGGCGACTTCCTGATAGTCTGCGGCGATTTCGGCTTTGTGTGGGACGGCTCAAAGCGTGAAAAGCGAATACTTAAAAAAATCGGCAGAAAGCGTTTCTATACCTTATTTGTAGAGGGCTGCCACGAAAATTATGACCTGCTTGACGAATACCCCGAGGAGGAATTCTGCGGCGGTACGGTAAGCGTTATATCGGGACGGCTCATGCGTGTAAAAAGGGGAAGCCTGCTTGATTTGCAGGGAAATAAATTCTTTGCCTTCGGAGGCGGACAAACCAAGGAGATAGACATCCGCCGCGAGTCAAAAACATGGTGGGAGCAGGAGCTGCCAACTCCCGAAGAGGTCAAGCACGGCGTAAAAGTCCTTACCGACTGCGGCAAGGAGGTCGACTATATCATAACCCACGAACCGCCTGCGTCAATGAAAGAATTCCTCGGCTTCGAGGTGCGTCAGATAAGCCATATGCATACATTTTTCGATGCCGTAAAAAACGACTGCAAATTCAAAATGTGGTTCTTCGGCAAGGCACATAAGAACAAGGTAATTCCGCCAAGATACCGCTGCCTTTTTGACGAAGTAGTGCAGATAGAAAGCAAGCTGCCAAAGAAAAAGAAAGGTAAGTAAAATTACTATAAATTAATATTATTTTTGAAGGAGAGATTTTTATGCCGCATATTTCGGTAAAAATGTTAAAAGGACGTACAGAAGAACAGAAGCAGGCTGCCGCAGATAAGCTTACAGCTGCCCTTTGCGAGGCTATCGGCTGCGGAGACAGCCACGTTACAGTAACAGTAGAGGATTATACCGCAGAGGAATGGCAGGACGTTTTCGCCGAGGACATCGCAGGCAAGCCGGACAAGCTTTACAGAAAGCCTAAATACGACCCCAAGGATCTGCTCTGATGGAATACATAAAACAGGGCAGCGACATTCTGCTGAAAACTCCCGACCTGAACCTTGACGAGACTCTCGACTGCGGACAGGCGTTCCGCTGGGAAAAGACAGGGGAGAATATCTATCACGGCGCTATGCTGAATACAACCCTGACCGTTTCCGCAGAGAAGGATTATTTCCGCTTTTCGGATACCGATGAGGAAACATTCTTGAACGTGTGGGTACCCTATTTCGATCTGGAAACCGACTACACCGCCATCAAGGAGCAGCTTTCACGGGACAGTACTCTTGAAAAAGCCTGCGCTTATGCAGGAGGAATAAGACTTCTTCGGCAGGACAGCTGGGAGGCGCTCTGCTCGTTCATCATCTCCCAGAATAACAATATACCAAGGATAAAAGGCA
>JBJESH010000206.1:0-3025 GCA_051882695.1 Oscillospiraceae bacterium
GCGGCAAGCAGGTCCTGATATGCATGGTAAAGCCAGTCAAAATAGCGCTTGCTGTCGGTTGAATGGTTACTTCGTCTGCTCATATAACAAATTCCCCTCATTGTCTACTCTGTATGCGAATGTGCAGTCGTCCTCAAGGCACTCGTTCCACTCGCTGATGGTGTAAACTATTACGTCGCAGGGAACGGGGCAGTCGGTTTTCAGAAGTATCTCTGTTTCAAGGTCGGAATGACTGCTGTATTTATTTTCTACTACGATGCAGACCTTGAACGAGGTCAGCTCGCCTTTGGAATTGGTCTTGCTTGACACGAGAAAAATTTGCAGAGGGTCGCATATTTTGACGATATCCTCGGTCATTTCCTTTATTATCGGATTTTGATTCATATTATCAGCTCCCTACATTGTATATTATATAACAAAAATGCGCTGTCGGACGATACAAAACGTACTCCGCAGCGCACTTCCCATTTCTGAAATTACTGATTGTCTTCGATGTACTTAACGATATCGCCGACAGTCTTGATGCCTTCAACAGCCTCATCGGGAATTTCAATGTCGAATTCCTCTTCAAGGCTCATTACAAGGTCAACTACGTCGAGGGAATCAGCGCCGAGATCGTCCTGAATGTTAGCGCCTGCTGTTACCTTGTCAGCGTCAACATCGAGCTGATCAACAATGATTTCCTTTACCTTATCAAATACCATGAGTGTTGCCTCCGTTCGCAATATTTTTTTATATATAAAGATTTGTCTGAAATGACGTTATCTTTATACGCTTGAATGGAAGAAAATGCTATTCGGTGAACTCACCGATTTTTCTAAACTTAGTATAACGTTCATTTAGCAAAACGTCAATATCTATTTTCATTTTTTTGTGTAAAGATTTATATAAAAATTCCGCTATATTTTCGGCAGTTTGACCAATATCGTTGTGAGCGCCGCCCAAAGGCTCCTCAATTATCTTTTCGGCGACTCCAAGTTCAAGCATATCCTCGGCGGTAATTTTCATTATAGAGCAGGCTTCCTTCTCTCTGCCTGCGTCCTTCCAGAGGATAGAAGCGAAGCCGCGGGGGGAAATTACCGAATAGATGGAATTTTCAAGTACGGCAAGCTCATCGCACACGCCAAGAGCAAGTGCTCCGCCGCTTCCGCCCTCGCCAAGCACAACGCTGATTATCGGTGTTTTCAGCCGCATAAATTCCATAAGGTTTCTTGCAATAGCCTCGCCCTGTCCGCGCTTTTCGGCTTCAACGCCGCAGAATGCGCCGGGGGTATCTATAAAGCATATCACAGGACGGTGGAATTTTTCAGCCTGCTTTGCAAGTCTTAACGCCTTGCGGTAGCCTTCCGGGTGGGGCATAGCAAAGTTGCTTTCCTTGTTTTCGTTGATATTTCTGCCCTTTACCTCGGCGATAACGGTAACGGGTATGCCGTTTATTGAGGCGATGCCGCCCATAATTGCGCCGTCGTCGCCGTAAAGACGGTCGCCGTGCATTTCCCAGAATTCGTCGAAGATGAGGGGGATATAGTCCCTTATAGTAGGTCTGCCCTTGTGGCGAACTACTTCAAGACGTTCATAGGGGGTAAGCTTGTTTAATTTTTCCATTATGCGTTACCTCCTGTTTTGTGCAGTTTAAGAATATGCGCGATAGTGCGGCGCATGGATTTGCGTTCGACTATCATGTCGGCAAAGCCGTGTTCAAGCATAAATTCCGCAGACTGGAAGTCATCGGGAAGTCTCTGCTTGATAGTACCCTCGATAACGCGTCTGCCGGCAAAGCCGATAAGTACCTTCGGCTCGGCAATGATTATATCGCCCAGAGAAGCGAATGAAGCTGTTACGCCGCCGGTTGTCGGGTCGGTCATAACGGTGATGTAGAGCAGTCCTGCGTCGCTGTGGCGAGCCGCTGCGCCGCTGGTCTTAGCCATCTGCATAAGTGAAACGATGCCTTCCTGCATTCTTGCGCCGCCTGAAGCGGTAAAAAGGATTATCGGCAGCTTGTTTTCGGTGGCATACTCAAAGGCACGGGTAATTTTTTCGCCCACAACGCTGCCCATGGAAGCCATCATATAACGGGAGTCCATTACGCCGATAACGCATTTTTCGCCTCGTATTGTACACTCGCCGGTTATTACGGCGTCCTTTAAGCCTGTGCTTTCGCGGAGCTTCTGCTGCTTTGCTTCATAGTCGGGAAAATCTATCGGGTTTGCGCTGAGCATATCCGCGTCAAACTCGGTGAAACTGTCTTTGTCGGCGATAAGCTTTATACGCTCCGGTGCGGTAAGGCGTGCGTGGTAGCCGCATTCGGGGCATACTCTGAGATTTTTCTCCAGCTCGTCCGTCATAATAACATTAAGACAGCGGGGGCATTTGAAAAGCATATTATCGGGCACTTTTACAGAAGAATCGGCTTCTGCCTTTTCCTCGTCGGGTACAGCGTTGAAACGGGTTTTAACCACGTTGAACAAGTCTTCGAGACCCACCTTGGTCACTCCTTTGGAAAAATAAATTTTAGGTTGTTATGTGTTATCACGGAGGGATAATAAAGCCTGCAACTACTGCAGCGAGAATAAGCCATTTATACTTGTTATTTTTCAGGTCGTTTTTGTCTGTTAAAAAGATGATAAGTCCGATAACCGGAAGGAAAAATGACAAAAGCAGCAGCCACCAGTTCTTTTTCAGGAATTCGGAAAATTCACTTCCCGAATTGTTTGATGTGTTTACCGGAGCATTTGCAAAGGGAGACTGTGCATTGGGGTCGATGTAAGGCTTAAAGCTTCCGTTGTCAGCATAAGGGTTACCGTTGCTTGCATAAGGATTTTCGTTTGCAGCAGCATTTGTGTTCTGTGCTGCCTTATATTCGCCCTGTACAGTCTTTCCCTCGTTGTCACGCACCTTGAAGATGGGTTCGGGACGGTTCGGGTAAATTTCCTCCATCTGCACATCGGGAGTTATCTCACGCATTTCAGGCTGAGGTTGAGGGTAATCAGACGGGTCATAGTTGTAAACTGCACTTAAAGCTTCA
>JBJESH010000207.1:0-3004 GCA_051882695.1 Oscillospiraceae bacterium
CGAAAAGTACATCGGACGACAAAAAGCCTTTTATCCAGCTTTTGCTTATAACGGCAGAGGCTTCGTTGAATCTGACTCCGCTTGACATTGTAAGCAGATGTCTTACGGTAATTTTTTTCATAAGCTCGTTGGGAAGTGCAGGCATTTCATCGGGGAAAATATCCGAGATCTTCTCATTGACGGAAATGTATTTTTCTTTTGCGGCGATACCAACCGCCATTGAAACTATGCTTTTGCAAAGTGAATGGGAAACGTGGGGATATGCCGAAGTAAAGGGCGACCAATCCGCTTTTGCGATAAGCTTGCCGCCTTTAAGCACAAGTATCGAATGAGGGCAGATCTCTCCGCTTTCGGAAAGTGCGGAAAACATTTTAAGCAGTCCCTCGGAGCGCACTCCGGTCTGTTCCGGCAGAAGCTCTTCAAATATACCGGAATTATTTCTCGGCTTGAAAGCCGGCTTTCCCTGTGCAGCATTGCTTTCGGGCATTCTTCCGTTTACTATTCTGTAAAGAGTTTCAAGTGTTTTTATCTGTATTTTCAGATCCATACTCAATACCTCCCGTAGAAGTTTATGCGGATAAAAGCGTTAAAATACACGGGAGATAGGTATTATTAATGCAAATAAAAACCCGAGAGGGAACACAGCCTGCGTTATCGGCAGCAGTTCTTTGGTGTTACCACCTTTCAGGCAAAATTAAAAGCACCCTGCTTTTATGCAAGATGCTTAATATTATTCATTATCTAAGTCTGTCGCTCAGAATGTTTGTTGCTATGGTAAAGTATATCAGCAGCGAGCAGGAGTCCACAACCGTTGTGATAAGCGGAGTAGCCATTATCGCAGGGTCAAGCTTCAGCGCCTTTGCCGCCATGGGAAGCATTGCTCCCACAAGCTTTGCGAGAATTACCGTACCGATTATCGAAAGCGCTATAACAAGTGCAAGCTGAGGGTCCTTGTAGGTTATCCATATACGCAGACCGTTTACGATGGAAAGCACTATAGAGCAGACAAATGCCACACGAAACTCCTTGAAAATTACTTTGAAGAAGTCTCTGAGTCTTATCTCCTCCAGCGCCATGCCGCGTATGATAAGTGTTGAGCTTTGCGAGCCGCAGTTACCGCCTGTACCCATTACCATAGGCATGAACGAAACAAGCATGGGTATTACTGCTATCTGCGCTTCAAACTGTGAAGATATCCAGCCTGTAAGCGTTGCGGAAAGCATAAGTATCAGAAGCCACGGGATACGGCTTTTTGCGTGCTGCCACACAGAGGTCTTGAAGTAGCTGTCCTCTGCCGGAACAACGGCAGCCATCTTTGCAAAGTCCTCGGTATTCTCCTCCTGCATAACGTCCATGGCGTCGTCGAAGGTAACGATTCCGACTATTCTGTCCTCGTTGTCCACAACGGGAATGGCGGCGATATCGTATTTGGACATGGTATGAGCAACGTGTTCCTGGTCGTCATGAGTTCTGACCGAAATAACGTTGGTTTCCATGATATCTTCGATTCTGGAATCCTCGTCGGCAACGAGCATATCCAGCACTGTGACAACGCCTACAAGCTTTCGGCTTTCGGTCACATAGCAGGTATAGACCGTTTCTTTTACAAGGCCTATTTTTCTTATTCTTTCAAAGGCTTCCTTAACGGTGATATCCTTATTCAGATAAACGAACTCGGTAGTCATTACCGAGCCTGCGCTGTCCTTTGGGTAATTAAGAAGCTGATTTATCTGCTTTCTTGTATCCGGGTCGGTGTTCCTGAGAATACGGGAAACTACGTTTGCAGGCATTTCCTCGATGATGTCAACGGTATCGTCGATATAAAGCTCGTCGATAACGTCGCGCAGCTCCTTATCGGAAAAGGCGTTTATAAGCACCATCTGGGTGTCGCTGTCCATATAGGTAAAAGATTCTGCCGCAAGCTCTTTCGGCAGAATACGGTAAAGCAGGATAAGCTCTTTTTCGCCGAACTCCTCTGCCTCGTTCATTTCCTCCACGAGAAATGCGATATCGGCAGGGTTCATTTCCTGCAGATCGGATCTGAGCCGCACGAACATTTTGTTCTGGAGCAGCTCAAGAGCAAGCTCTTTATCCATAAAAATTCCTCCTATTCGATCAAAATAGAAGGCACAAAACGGCTACGGCTGTGAAACGGACGCACTTCCGGTTATATCCGCTTCAAAGCCGCGACTTCGCGGTTTTATGCCTTTACTGTTACCGGCGTCCATTTATTTCACTCCTTTATAGCCATATAAAAATTATGCACACTGACGTACCCTATTATTATACACATTTTTTAGAATTATGTCAATCGGAATTTTGTTAATTATGCGTAAAGAACGAAATCCGGAATTTGTCTTATAAACCGACAAATTCCGGATCTGTTTATTTTTATTACCGCTGCTTTCTGTGGTATCTGTATTTGCTGTATGTAAAGCTGCGCTCGGAAAGATCAAGCTTCCATGTTACCATCAGCTTGCCTGTGGTTTTCATTCTGTACATACTCAAAACAAAATCGACCGTCATCACCGCCATAAGCAGTATGCCGTAAGCAAGCAGCTTGTCGGAGCTGCATTTCATAAGTCTGTTCATTACAGGCTCGTAGAAGCAGTCCATAAATGTGACAATTGCCGTACTAAAGCCGAGGCTTGTGGGAATGGAAGTGTATTTGGTTATGTGCAGAGGAATACTTGTATAATCCCACCAGACAAGTCCGCAGCTTTTTTCAATAATAGTTCCGAGGAGCATTTCACCCACGGAAACGAGAACAAAAGTGAATATAAAATATGCGGCAAACTGTGCTGCGGGGCTGCTTTCGGACGGTCTTCCAAACAGCCGCAGATCGCTCGGAGTACCGAGAATAAAATAAAAGCCTGTTATGGCAATTCCGTATCCGAAAAGAAACGGTGCGTGCATATTACGGTTGTCTATGTATTTTTTTCGGGCGGCGAGCCAGATATTTTCAAGAGCAAATCCCAGAAAAGAAACAAATGCTATCATGACA
>JBJESH010000208.1:0-2974 GCA_051882695.1 Oscillospiraceae bacterium
TCTGCTTCGTAAAGCTTGCTCTTATCAACAGCTTTAGCGCTTTCGTTATATTTCTTACCGTGTTTCATTAATAAATTCCTCCTTTAAGTGGTAACATTCCCGTCAACGGGAACTGTCCCGATTTTCGGGACTTTTAGCGGATAATTCCTCCCACCCATAGAAAATACCAACATCCGTAAAAGCGGATTTAGTATGACGGAGACAAAATGTCCGCCGCAGTGAGTTTTAGTCAACAACCTCAACGCCCATAGAACGGCAAGTACCTGCGATCATGCTCATAGCAGATTCAACGCTTGCAGCGTTAAGGTCGGGCATCTTAGTTTCAGCGATCTTCTTAATCTGTTCCTTAGTGATCTTACCAACCTTAGTCTTGTTGGGAACACCTGAACCGCTCTCAAGACCGATAGCCTTCTTGATAAGAACTGCTGCCGGCGGAGTCTTTGTGATGAAAGAGAAAGAACGGTCTGCGTAAACTGTGATTACAACAGGGATAATAAGACCGATATCGTTCTTAGTTCTCTCATTGAATTCCTTTGTAAAAGCCATGATATTAACACCGTGCTGACCAAGAGCAGGACCAACCGGCGGAGCAGGAGTAGCCTTACCTGCTGCGATCTGAAGCTTGATTAAGCCAACTACTTTCTGTGCCATTGCTTATTGCACCTCCGAAATTTTCGTAACGTTTATTTTTAATTAATATTCATCTGAAGCCGCAACCATGGTAATATCCAAAGCTGCTGTAGTATCTCTGCCGAACATGGATACCTTGACGTTTACGGTCATGCTTTCGGTATCAATGCTCTCGACCTCTCCGACGATGCCCTCCATAGGACCGGCTGTGATCTTGACCTTGTCGCCGGCCTTGAAGTTGACTTCAACGGAAGCAGGCTTCTTGTCAGCGTCAACGCCCAGAGCAGCCGCCTCCTTTTCGGTAAGCGGAACAGGCTTTGACCCGGGACCTACAAATCCCGTACAGCCTCTTGTATTTCTAACGACATACCATGAATCGTCGGTAAGGATCATTTTCACCAGTACATATCCCGGGAAAACTTTTCTTTCGACCTCGCGCATCTTATTCTTTTCATTCATTTCCATGACCATTTCGGTAGGAACCTGAACATCCTGAATAAGATCGTGAAGATTACGGTTCTCGACAACCTTCATAATTGTCTGTGCAACCTTATTCTCATAACCGGAATAAGTGTGAATGACATACCATTTTGCCGATTCTGACATAATTATGACCATTCCTTTCTTCTTGGGCTTTGGTTTCCGGCGTATGCAGAAAACGCAAAACCGCTGCGAAAACTCGTTCCTTTGTTATCAGTTTCAGACTGCGTCAGCCCGTTGCCAGCTTTAACAAAGCTTTAAGCGCGCTGTCGATCCCCCATATAACAATACCGCTTGCGCACATTCCGATAAGCACGACTGCTGTATTGTTGACTACCTTCTTCCATGAAGGCCATGTGACTTTTTTGATTTCACTTTTCAGATCCTTGAAGTACTTAACAATACCGTTAGGCTTCTTGACGCCGGTTTTCTTTTCCTTTGCCTTAGCCTTTTCACGGTCGCTTACGATCTTATTTGCTTTAGCCTCAGCCTGTGCGATCGCAGAAGTCTTCTTGGACTTTTTCTTTGCGTCAGCCACTACTCACACCTCACTTACTTGGTTTCCTTGTGAAGAGTATGCTTCTTGCAGAACTTGCAGTACTTGTTCATTTCAAGTCTGTCCGGATCGTTCTTCTTGTTTTTCTTGGTATTGTAGTTGCGCTGCTTGCACTCTGTGCAGGCTAATGTTACCTTTACTCTCATATCGGCACCTCCTATTAGCGTTTCGATTTCGCAGGGGACGAATTTCCCCTGTGCCTCCCTCTGTGGCACGGCTCGGGCTGACTCGCAGGAGCCTTGTCGAGAAGCTGTATTTTAAGCTTTGTCCGAAAACGGGCACAAAAAAATAAGCCTCTGCAAGAGGTAATATAATTATACCTCATTACAAAGGCTTTTGTCAAGTCTTTTTTCAAATTTCCTGAAATATTTTATAATTTTCTTGAGCCAACGCTTATTCTGTTAAGCGCACGCTGTAATTTCAGTTCAGCAAGGTCAAGCTCGTGCCTGTCCTTCTGTTCTTCAAGCCTGCGTCTTGCGTCCTCCTCGGAGCGTTTTGCCCATTCAAGGTCGATCTCATCAGCCCATTCAACGGCATTGGCAAGGATAGAAACCTTGTTTCCGCCTACCTTGAGCAGACCCGTTGAAATTGCGGCAGTACGCCAGCTTCCGTCCTCCTGCTTAACCTTGAGAGGACCGGAAGGAAGGTCGGCAACCAGACTTGTATGGTTGGCAAGAATACCGATATCGCCCTCGGTAGTGCGGACGATTATCTGCGTTGTTTCACCGTCAAAGAATACTTTTTCCGGGGTTACGACGCTGAGTGAAAATGAAGCTGCCATGAAACAAGCCTCCTTTTATGCGTTCTCGGCGTTCTTAGCCTTTTCGATAACGTCGTCGATAGTTCCTGCAAACAGGAACGCAGATTCGGGCAGGTCATCGTGCATACCCTCAATGATCTCCTTAAAGCCGCGGATAGTTTCCTTAAGAGGAACATACTTGCCCTCCATACCCGTAAACTGCTCGGCAACACTGAACGGCTGGGAAAGGAAACGCTGGATCTTTCTTGCTCTTGAAACGGTCAGCTTATCCTCGTCGGAAAGCTCGTCCATACCCATGATGGCGATGATATCCTGAAGCTCCTTGTATCTCTGGAGAATGTTCTGTACTGAACGTGCTACCTCGTAATGCTCCTGACCGACGATATCCGGCGCAAGTATTCTCGAAGTGGAATCAAGAGGGTCAACGGCAGGGTAAATACCCAGAGAAGAAATACTTCTTGAAAGTACCGTTGTTGCGTCAAGGTGAGCAAAAGTTGTTGCAGGAGCAGGGTCGGTAAGGTCATCGGCAGGAACGTATACAGCCTGTA
>JBJESH010000209.1:0-2966 GCA_051882695.1 Oscillospiraceae bacterium
CTGTTCGATGCTATCGAGGCTCTTGCAGGCGAAAAGGTTAAGTTTGCACTTGATACAAACGACAAAAATGTTCGCGAGGAAAGACTTAATCCTATCAAGGACGAGATCCACGCAGCATTTGACGAGCAGTACCCTGACAAGCTTGCTATGATAGATGAGTGCATCTATAAGCTTCAGAAGAAAATTGTAAGAAACTGGCTCTATGAGGGTAAGCGTGTTGACGGAAGAGGTATCGACGAGATCCGTCCTCTTGCTGCAGAGGTAGGCGTGCTTCCGAGAGTACATGGTTCGGGTCTCTTTACAAGAGGTCAGACTCAGGTTCTTACTATTGCAACTCTTGGTCCTGTAAGCGATTCTCAGAGAATTGACGGTCTTGATGAAGAGGACAGCAAGAGATATATGCACCACTATAATTTCCCTTCCTATTCTGTAGGCGAAACTAAGCCCAGCAGAGGTCCCGGACGCCGCGAGATCGGTCACGGCGCACTTGCAGAACGTGCTCTTGAGCCTGTAATTCCTTCTGTTGAGGAATTTCCTTATGCTCTCAGACTTGTTTCCGAGGTTCTGTCTTCTAACGGTTCTACTTCACAGGGCTCTATCTGCGGTTCAACTCTTGCTCTTATGGATGCTGGCGTTCCTATCAAGGCTCCCGTTGCAGGTATTTCCTGCGGTCTTATCACAAGAGATGACGGCAGCTTTATGACTATGGTAGATATTCAGGGGCTTGAGGACTTCTTCGGCGATATGGACTTCAAGGTAGGCGGTACTCACAAGGGTATCACAGCTATTCAGGTCGATATCAAGGTTGACGGTCTTACACCTGCGATCATTAAAGAAGCTTTTGCAAAGACTCATAAAGCAAGAGATTATATACTTGATGAAATTATGCTCAAGGCTATTCCGGCTCCGAGAGCAGAAGTTGGCAAGTACGCTCCTAAGATGCTCCAGACCAAGATCCCTGTTGACAAGATCCGTGAGGTTATCGGTCAGGGCGGAAAGGTCATTCAGAAAATTTCCGCAGACTGCAACGTTAAGATCGACATTAACGATGACGGTAACGTATTTATTTCCGGTATTGATATGGATAACGCTAAAAAGGCGCTCCAGATCGTGGAAACAATTGCAAATGACCCCGAAATCGGTGCAATCTACAAGGGTAAGGTTGTTCGTATTATGAACTTCGGCGCATTTGTTGAAATCGCTCCCGGCAAGGATGGTCTTGTTCATATTTCCAAGCTTGACAAGCAGAGAGTCGAAAAGGTTGAGGACGTTGTTTCCATTGGCGACGAAATTGTTGTTAAGGTAATGGAAATCGACAGTCAGGGCAGAATCAATCTTTCCAGAAAGGACGCTCTTGCAGATATCGAGGCTAAGAAAAACGGTTGATCGATACTAATTTTTGTACACTTTATAATCGAGAATTAGTATGAAATAATGTGAAAGCGGATTTGTTTCTTTCACACTTTTACACTCCTTTCATAAAATATTGTGAAAGGAGTGTTTTTCATGCTTGAAATCCGACTTTTGCTCATTTTTTTTGCTTGTGCTGCATTAATTTTTATAAACGGCTTGACTGCAATTAATTCGGTCAGCTGTAATATGAAAAAATCGGGAGTGCTTCTGTTTATTCCCGTCACGCAAAATACTCTTGATTTGGAGTTTATTGTAAGAAATTGTGTATTCCGCCTTGCGGAGGAATATCCCGAAACAACCGTAATTTTAATAAATTTCAGTTCTGACATTGAAAATATCCGAATTTTTGAGAAGCTTATGATATGTTCATGTAAATATATAATAATTAATTCTGAGGAATGTTCAGAAAATATTTGCAAAATAATAGACAATATGATATAATAACTGTGTGTATGTAGTATGCTTTTGTACAAAGGTGGTATAATATGGAGGATTTTAACAACTTAACAGAGCTTGAGGGTATTGTTGAATCCGTACTGTTTACCAACCCGAATAACGGATATGTTGTGCTTGACCTTGATGTTCACGGCGATTATGTTACGGTTGTCGGTGAACTTGGAAATATTGAAGAGGGCGAGGAACTTGTTGTTACCGGTGAATATGTTAAACACGCCAAATTTGGAATGCAGTTCCGCGCAAGCTTCTGTCAGCGTAAAATGCCTGCAACTACAAATGCTATTTTAAAATATCTTTCATCAGGCGTACTTAAAGGTATCGGAAAAACTCTTGCCAAGCGAATGGTTGATGAATTTGGCGAAAAAACGCTTGATGTTATAGAAAATGAGTCTGAATTGCTTGTAAAGGTAAAAGGCATTACAGCAAGCAAGGCGGAAGAAATTTCAATGGAGTTCAAGCGAATCTTTGGTATGCGCGCCTTGATGATTTTTCTTTCCCAGTATAATATTCCTCCGTCAGCAGCGGTAAGTGCATGGAAAAAATGGGGACAGTATGCTGTCGAAATAATTAAAGAAAACCCTTATATGCTTTGCGGAAACGGAATTGACCTTGAGTTTGACAAAGCGGAAGCAATGGCGCTTAAAGTGGGATTTCCTCTTAATAATGACGGGAGAATTAAAGCAGGAATAATACATATTCTGGTAAATAACACTTATTCGGGGCATACTTGCTTGCCTTATGACAGATTGAAAAAAACAGCTCTGAAACTTCTTGAAGTGGAAGAAGATTTGATTGATAAATGCATAGAAAATGAGTGTAAAGAAGAAAACCTTGTCATGTATGAAAAGGAAAATCGCAGGTTTATTTATTTGAGCGATTATTTTATTGCGGAGCAGTACATAACAGGCAGGCTTTCAGTAATGAACAGCTGCTTGAAGGATACAAAGCATGATTACACAAAGCTGATTGATATAGAGGAAAAAGCTAAGATCATCACTTATGCCGAGCAGCAGCGTAAAGCTATTGCCCTTGCATTATCACAGGGATTTATGATACTTACCGGCGGACCCGGAACGGGAAAAACAACCACGCTGAAA
>JBJESH010000210.1:0-2948 GCA_051882695.1 Oscillospiraceae bacterium
AGTAACGGTAAAAATTCCCGTAGTTGTGGTTGCGCCTGTTTCGGGAATGCGTCCAAACAGCTCCATGACCCATCCGCCAACAGTATTACTGTCAGTCTCGATAAGATTTTCGGGAAGCTCCAGTTCCTCAAGCATATCATTTATGCTCATATCCGCCTGAACGTCATACATATGGTCTGCGACCTCGACTACGTTATCAATTACCTCGTCGGTCTCGTCATAAATTTCACCCACAAGCTCCTCGATGATGTCTTCCATTGTAACGATGCCGCTTGTGCCGCCATACTGATCCTTAACTATTGCCATGTGTATTTTCGTCCGCTGCATTTCGTACAGCACTTCAGATATAAGCTTCATTTCGGAAACGTAAAGCGCCTTTTGTATAATGCTTTCAATGCTTGCAGGCTTCCCCTCCGACCGGAACATAAGCGCAAAAAAGTCCTTCTCGTTGAGCAGACCGATAATATTGTCGATAGATTTGTCATAAACGGGAAGTCTTGTATAACGGTCACGGATGAATATTTCCATAATTTTTTCGGTACTTTCTCCCCGTTCGACCGCAACCACCTTGACCCTCGGAACAAGTATCTGCTCAATTGTCGTTTCGTCGAATTCAAGCGCCGAACGTACAAGCTCGCTTTCCTGCTCCTCAAGAACTCCCTGATCTTCTATCTCGTCGATAATGTATTTAAGCTCATCCTCGGTAAAATTCGGGGAATCATCAGTCTTTGAAAGCTTAAACATTGCCTTTTGCAGAAATGAAAACACAGCCGAGATCGGGGTGAGCAGCCACATGATAACGTTGAGTATCCCCGCAAAAGCAAGAGCGCACTTTTCTGCATTCTGTTTGGCAAAGGATTTTGGGATTATTTCACCGAAAATAAGCACAAGAACAGTCATTGCCGCTGTTGAAATCGCCGTTGCGGTTGCCGTTCCCAGCGATTTGGAAAACAGTTCCGTGCATATGAGGGTCGCAAGTGATGCTGAAACAATATTTACGATATTGTTTCCCACAAGGATCGAAGTAAGCGCCTTATCAAAATTTTCCGCAATTTTAAGAGCACGGTCAGCCTTTTTGTTACCGTTTGCAGCTGCGTGCTTCAGACGTATTTTGTTTACCGAGGAAAACGCTGTTTCCATTGAGGAAAAAAGTGCGGACATTACAAGAAGAAGTGCAATTGCTATGTACTTCACAGAAAAAACCTTTCCTTTCATTTAATATACGGCACAAGCCGAAATCATTAGCATTTAGAAGATAATACCATATATAATAGCATACAATTCCTTAATATGCAAGTATTTTTTGAACGAAATAAAAATTTGGCACAAAATATACCTTAATTGCACAAGAATTTTACTTTATTTAATGATTTTTGCAATAATATGTGTTATAATAACTTAACGCATCTAAATTTTTATTGTCGGAGGCTTTTGATTTGGACAGGCTAATAAGAAAAATACTGTCGGTTTTTCCAAAGTTTATACGCGACTTTTACGACAGGCACGAAAGTGTACTGCTTTACCTGATAGTCGGCGGACTTACTACCGTCGTTTCTCTGGCAGCACAGTATATACCAAAATATATGGGACTTCCCACAGCGGCAAATACTACCATAAGCTGGATATGCGCCGTTACCTTTGCTTTTTTTGCAAACAAAGTATGGGTGTTCAAAAACGAATCCCATACTGTTCGTGACTGGCTCGGACAGGCGGCAGCATTTTACGGAGCAAGGCTTGTGACTTATTTTCTTGAACTGGGCTTCATGCTTCTTACCGTAGATGTGCTTATGCAGAACGAATATATAATGAAAATAATTGCACAGGTGTTTATACTTATTATAAATTACCTTTTCAGCAAACTTGTAATATTCAGAAATAAAAAAGGAGATAACAAGGAAAATGTTTAAACTGGCGAAAAAATATCTTGGGGCATTTAAAAAAGAGCTTATTATCGGACCTGCCGCAAAGCTTACCGAAGCGATCTTCGAGCTGATAGTTCCGCTTATAATGGCGGATATCATTGATACAGGAATAAACGGCGGCGCAGGCAAGCCATATATTTACAAAATGGGCGGACTTATGATCCTGATGGGCGTGTTCGGACTTTGCTGTGCACTTGTCTGCCAGTACCTTGCTTCCCGTGCTTCTCAGGGCGTGGGAACTGTTATCCGCAACGACCTTTTCCGCCACATCGGAACATTCTCCCATGCGGAGCTTGACCGCTTCGGAACACCGTCGCTGATCACCCGTATCACAAACGACGTAAATCAGGTGCAGAGCGCTGTTGCAATGCTTATCAGACTTGTTGTCCGAGCACCATTTCTTGTTATCGGAGCGGCAGTCATGGCTATGACTATCGACCTGAAGCTGTCACTTATTTTCCTTGCGGTAATGCCTCTTGCTGCGGCTGTACTTTATTTTATAATGTTCCGTTCAATACCTTTTTATAAGGTAATACAGAAAAAGCTGGACAAGATAAGCCTTATCACCCGTGAAAGCCTTTCGGGAGCAAGAGTCATCCGTGCATTTTCAAGAGAAAAAGCCGAAGAACAGCGTTTTGATGAAGCAAACGAGGATTTTGCCGAGACCTCAATGCGCGTGGGACGGCTTTCAGCTCTGCTCAATCCGCTTACCTATGCGATAATGAACCTTGCCATTGCGGCGATAGTCTGGTTCGGCGGCTTCCGTGTAAACAGCGGTGCGCTTTCACAGGGTCAGGTCATCGCTTTTGTAAACTATATGACTCAGATATCCCTTGCGCTTGTGGTAGTGGCAAACCTTGTAGTGCTGTTCACCAAGGCAGCGGCAAGCTCCGCCCGCATAAACGAGGTTTTCGATACCGAAACGTCGATCGTTGACGGAGAGGGTGCAGTATCTAGCGAAAATACTCCCAAAATCGAATTCAGAAATGTTTCCTTTTCATACAACGCCAACGGCGACAATGCTCT
>JBJESH010000211.1:0-2938 GCA_051882695.1 Oscillospiraceae bacterium
ACTCACGAACACGGAAAATAAAGTTACCCGGTGTGATCTCGTTACGGAAGGACTTGCCTATCTGTGCAACGCCGAAAGGAACCTTTTTACGGGTCGTACGCTGAATATTTGCAAAGTTTACAAAGATACCCTGAGCAGTTTCGGGACGGAGGTAAAGTTCAGCCTTTGAATCCTCGGTAACGCCCTGGAATGTCTTGAACATAAGATTGAACTGACGGATAGGAGTAAAATTCTTCTTGCCGCAGTTAGGACACTTGACATCATTATTTTCGATGAACTCGCTCATCTGCTCGTTTGTCCAGCCTGTGGGATTTGTACCTGTCTGGGACTCGATGAGCTGGTCGGCACGGTGACGTGTTTTACACTCACGGCAGTCCATAAGAGGGTCAGAGAAGCCGCCAAGGTGACCCGAAGCTACCCATGTCTGAGGATTCATAAGTATAGCGCTGTCAAGACCTACGTTGTAAGGACACTCCTGAACGAACTTTTTCAGCCACGCATTCTTGATATTATTCTTGAGAAGAACGCCGAGAGGACCATAGTCCCATGTGTTTGCAAGACCGCCGTAGATTTCAGAGCCGGGATAAACATATCCCCTGCCCTTACAAAGCGCAACAATTTTGTCCATACTTTTTTCTGCCATTACAATAACCTCCATATCGAAATTAAATCAAATCGTTATCAACAAAATATTTTTGAAGCGCAGAATAATTTTCTGTAAGCTCTGTTTCATTTTTATAGCCGTCCTTGTAAAGCTCCAGAATTATATTTCCGCAATAACCTATGCTTTTCAGTTCATTGAAAAAAGTTTTATTGTCATACTCTCCGAAACCGAATTGCAGACAATCCCCGTTTTTTCCGTAATCGGAAAAATGAACGTGCTTAATGTTTTTACCCAATGCCCTTACCATCTGGATAGGGTCGTTACCGGCGCGGTGAGCCTGTTTTACGTCAAGTACAAATGAAACCCTTTCACCAAGTGCATTTTTCATTTTTATAAGAAAATCAAGGCTGCCGCCCGTACAGCGTGAAACATTCTCCTGAACCACGCACACTCCGAAGCTGTCCGCAGTTTCCTGAATTTTCATATACCGTTCAAAGTAAAGCTCATCAGCGCACTTATTCTGATTTTTGTTTCCGTGAAGAACAAAATATTTTGCGTCAAAGCTGTTCATATACTCAAAAAACTTTTTAAAGTAATCGAGCATATCGTCCACACGCCGTTCATAGGCGGTAAAAAGCATCATCGGCTCAATACCGCAGGTAAACGGGTGAACAGAAGCCACATCCACTCCATATTCTTTCTTTACCGCAAGCATTTCGCTTTTATACGGGTCTGAAAGCTCACAGTGGGAATTAACAAAGATCTCGGCAGTTTTAACGCCGTTTTCCGCAAGGAAGCGGAAAGCCTTTTCCAGCTCTGTGGGATACATACACGCAGTAGACACTCCCGCTTTCACCGAAAATCACTCCTGTAGAATACAACGGCAGCAGAACGGAGAAACTCCGTCCTGCCGCGATAATGTTTAATTATGCTTTAGCCTTTTTTGTTTTAGTCTTTCCTTTGCGAAGACTTTCAAGAGTATGCCACAGAGGGCAGGTAAAGCAAACAGATGAATATGCGCCTGCGATCATACCTACCATCATAGGAAGCGAGAATGAAATGATCGAGGTTACGCCGTAGATCATTGCAACGATAGTTACTGCAAGCATAGCGACAATAGTTGTAATTGACGTATTAATTGAACGAACCAGTGACTGATTTACACTCAGGTTAACAATTTCCTCACGGGTCTTGCTCTTTCTGTAAAGAATTTCATTTTCACGGATACGGTCGTAAATAACGATGGTGTTGTTGATGGAATATCCGAGAATTGTCAGCACGACCGCCATAAAGTTTGCATTGATGGACATTCTGCAGATAATGAACGTACCGTAAACAATGATACAGTCGTGAAGAAGCGCAGTAACCGCACATACACCTGCAAGCCAGCCGCCGATATTTTTAAAGCGTATTGCAATGTAAATTATCAGTACGATAAATGAAAGCAGAACTGCCACAATACATTTCAGGAAGAATTCTTTACCTGAGGACGGTGAAACGTCCGAAGATTCAAGAAGCTCAATATTGTTTGCGGCATATTTTTCCTCGATCGTATTTGTAAGCTCTATCTGCTTGTCGGAGGTAAGTCCGCTGTTTGAAATAAGCGAAAGCTGGATGTTATTTCTTCCTGTGGAGAAATCCTCACCGACGGTTGAAGTAACGCCTATTCCGCCGAGAGCGTCTGTAGCGTCCCTTTCAAACTGAGACTGATCAAGTTCGCCGTCGTAGATAAATGTAAGGATAGTACCGCCCTTGAATTGAATGTCAAGGTTTGCGCCAAATATAAAGCTTGAAAGAATAGATACTGCAATCGCAACGGCTGAGATTATGAAAAATATCTTCTTGTGAGCAATGAAATCAAAATTAAATTTCTTATTCATGCTTAACACCTCCTCCGTAAAGCTTGGGGTTTCTTAACGCTTTGAACTTTGAAAGCGAAGCAAGCATAACTCTTGAACAGAACACTCCGAAGAACAGGTTAAGCACAACGCCTGTCAGCAATGTGAAGCCGAAGGAGTAGATCGTACCTGCTGTTGACGGTCCGAACATAAAGAATACAAAATGAAGTGCCTTAGAGAAAATGCTGTCGGGAGTACCGAACGCACCCATAAGTATAATAGCAACAAGGATCATTGTTACGTTTCCGTCGAGAATAGCTGAGAAAGCACGCTTAAAGCCCGACTCGATAGAACCGTCAAGCGTTTTTCCGTTAGCAAGCTCTTCCTTGATACGCTCGGAAGTAATAACGTTCGCGTCAACACCCATACCGACTGCAAGGATAATACCTGCAATACCGGGGATCGTAAGGATAGAACCGTTCATAAATCCGAAGTA
>JBJESH010000212.1:0-2931 GCA_051882695.1 Oscillospiraceae bacterium
GAGGATGATTTTCACCTTGTAAAATCTCAGACTTACCGCTATACTGTCCGCGAAAATGACAACGGCTCATTAACCATGCTGAAAATGGAAAGACTCTTCACTTCGGACAGATATATACTTTCAGGCTGCGTTTAAACATGTACATAATATCGGCTGCGCCGAAAAAATATACATATGGAGGATATGCCAATGGAAAACTATTGGAACAAAGAAATTGAATGTATGTCCCGGGAGGACATGAAAAAGCTTCAGGATGAACGTCTTGTTGCTCAGGTAAAGCACGTTTACGAGAATGTGCCTTACTACAAAAAGCTGATGGACGAAAAGGGTGTTACTCCCGATGACATCAAGTCTACCGATGACCTGCACAAGCTGTCTTTCCTTACAAAGGCTGACCTGCGTGACGCTTATCCTTACGGTCTGCTTGCAATGCCTCTTTCCGAATGTGTACGGATCCAGTCCACAAGCGGCACAACAGGCAAGCGTGTTGTTGCTTTCTATACCCAGCACGACGTTGACCTCTGGGAGGACTGCTGCGCAAGAGCAATTACTGCTGCCGGCGGAACAAAGGACGATGTTTGTCAGGTAGCTTACGGCTACGGACTTTTCACAGGCGGCCCCGGACTTAACGGCGGCTCACATAAGGTCGGCTGTTTGACTCTTCCTATGTCCTCGGGCAACACCGAAAGACAGATACAGTTTATGCGTGACCTTGGCTCGACAATCATTTGCTGTACTCCCTCATATGCGGCTTATATAGGCGAAACCGTAAAGGAAATGGGACTTACTCCCGATGACCTGAAGCTTAAAGCAGGTATTTTCGGTGCTGAGCCTTGGACGGAAGAAATGCGCCGCGAGATCGAAAAATCTCTCGGACTGAAAGCATATGATATTTACGGTCTGACCGAAACCAGCGGTCCGGGCGTTGCATTTGAGTGCTCTGCGCAGAAGGGTATGCACATCAATGAGGATCACTTCATTGCTGAGATCATCGACCCCGACACAGGAGAGGTTCTTCCCGAAGGTTCAAAGGGTGAGCTTGTTTTCACAAGCATTACAAAGGAAGCATTCCCTCTTCTCCGTTACAGAACCCGTGATATCTGTGTTCTTTCGAGAGAAAAATGCTCCTGCGGAAGAACTCTTATCAAAATGTCCAAGCCTATGGGCAGAAGCGACGATATGCTTATCATCAGAGGCGTCAACGTATTCCCAAGCCAGATCGAAACAGTGCTTATCGAACAGGGCTATGCTCCCAACTATCAGATTGAGGTTGACCGTGTAAACAACACAGATACTCTCGATATCAACGTTGAAATGAGCGAGGAGCAGTTCTCCGATACTGTCAAGGAAATTCAGGAAAAAGAGCGTGAGCTTGTTGAGGCTATCAAGACTATTCTTGGTATCAATCCCAAGGTACACCTTGTATCGCCTAAGTCTATCGCACGAAGCGAGGGCAAGGCTGTTCGTGTTATCGACAAGCGCAAGCTTCATGATTAAATTTAAACATTAAAGGAGGAACTAATTATGTTAATTAAGCAGATCTCTATTTTCGTAGAGAACAAGCCGGGCAGACTCAGTGCGGTAACAAAGCTTCTCAGCGATAATGATATTGATATCCGTGCGCTTTCCGTTGCGGATACAAAGGATTTCGGCATTCTTCGTCTTATTGTAAACAATCCCGACAAGGCTTGCGAGGTACTGAAAAAAGCCGACTGCACGGTTTCTCTCACAAATGTAATTGCGATCGGTATCAGCGACAAGCCGGGCGGACTTTCCGCTGCTATGGATTGTCTCTATGCGGCAAATATTTCTGTTGAGTATATGTACGCATTTATTTCAAAGTCAGAGGATCAGGCATATGTTATTCTCCGCGTTGAGAACAACGACAAGGCTGTTGAGGCTCTCAAGGAAAACAACTTTACTATTCTCAAGGCAGAAGAAGTTTACGATATGTAATAAAAACGAATTGTAAAGAGGTCTTCTGCTTGGCAAACCGTAGTAAAAAATCAAGGGTATCGAGTTTTGCTGCTCGATACCCTTGTTTACTTCCATGTCAATTTAATTGATAAAATCTCGTTTGCTATCTGTTATCGACCTTTTCGGGGTAAAGGTCGTGATGAGTAAGTCTGTCAACAGCGACTTGTTCCCACATCGTACCTTTTTTTCCGTAATTGCAGTAAGGGTCGATGGAAATTCCTCCGCGCGGAGTGAACTTGCCCCAGACCTCGATGTATTTCGGGTCCATAAGCTTGATAAGGTCTTTCATAATGATATTCATGCAGTCTTCATGGAAGTCGCCGTGGTTGCGGAAGCTGTATAGGTAAAGCTTCAGCGACTTGCTTTCTACCATACGTTCAGACGGTACATAGGAAATATACACCGTTGCAAAATCGGGCTGACCCGTGATCGGGCAAAGACTTGTAAATTCGGGACAGTTGAATTTTACGAAATAGTCATTGTCGGGGTGCTTGTTAACAAATGTTTCGAGAACCTCCGGCGCATAATCATCGGGATATTTTGTTTTCTGATTTCCGAGAAGTGTAACGCCCTCGGTTTCTTTTTTGGTGCGTCCTGACATTAAAAGTCCTCCTTAATTTAAATGTGAAATTTGGAATGAGGGATGTGGAATTATTGTGATAAGTAAGGTAAATTAGAATTTGCAGGCTGAGCCTGCACCCTTTCCGTAATTTAGTTTGTGTAAATATTTACTTTTGTGGCTCGGTAACGTTAATTTGAAATAAACAAGAATTTAGCGCACCATTTTTCCGTAATAAACAGCGAAGCGGCTTAAAAAGTTTCGTCCACCTTTTCAAAGGTGGTAGGGGTCAAGGGGGCAAAGCCCCTTGTCGCCGTCCGCAGACGGCGAAATTCCTGCTTGCGCCCCGTGGGCGCGCCTGAGAAGCGCTCTGAAAGAGTGAATTTTGAGGCGTC
>JBJESH010000213.1:0-2925 GCA_051882695.1 Oscillospiraceae bacterium
GCTTCTGTAAAAGAAATAACCTATATCTGCGGCGTAACTTCATCTGTAATAAGCAATATGATGAAAAAGGGTATCGTCGAGGCATATGAATATGAAATAATACGAACACCTGAGGTTTCTGCAACAGAAAACGTAAATGATATAATCTTATCGGAGGAACAGCAAAAGGCATATGACGGGATTTCGATGCTTATTGACAAGCGTGAACCGTGCGTTTCGCTTTTATACGGCGTAACAGGAAGCGGCAAAACCCCTGTTTTTGCAAAGCTTATTCAGCATACTCTTGAGCTTGGCAGAAACGTTATTATGCTTATTCCTGAAATTTCGCTTACCCCTCAGGTCGTACAGCGTTTTCAGTCATTGTTCGGCGATATGGTAGCTTTGATGCACAGCAGCTTGTCGCTTACTCAGAGGCTTAATGAATACAAAAGAGTGAAAAGCGGTCAGGCGAGAATCGTGGTTGGAACGAGAAGCGCAATTTTTGCTCCTATGGAAAATATAGGACTTTTTATTATTGACGAAGAGGGCGAAAGAACTTACAAATCTGAGTCTTCTCCACGATATAACGCCAAGGAAATTGCCAAAAAACGCTGTATTACTCATAATGCAGTCGTGCTTATGGCTTCTGCAACCCCGTCGATAGAAAGCTTTTATTATGCTCAAACAGGAAGATATAAGCTTTTTGAAATGACAAAGCGCTATTCGCAGGATAAGCTTCCGGACGTAGAAATCGTTGATTTGGCAGTTGATGGATTTTACGGTAACTCAACGGTTTTTTCAGAAAGACTGGTTGAGGAAATCAACTATAACCTTGAAAAAAAAGAGCAGACAATTCTTCTTCTAAACAGAAGAGGATATCATACATATATAAGCTGTGCGGATTGCAGAGAACCTATGGTTTGTCCGAATTGCAGCATTCCGCTTACATACCATAAGGCGAATAACCGCTTGATTTGCCATTATTGCGGTTACAGTACCGAAATGGTTAAAAGCTGTCCGAAATGCGGTTCAAATCACCTGAAACTTACCGGAATCGGTACACAAAAGGTCGAGGATGAAATTACCGCGTTGTTTCCAAATGCGCGTATTTTACGCATGGATGCTGACACGACATATTCAAGGTACGCCTATGAAAAAAGCTTCAGGGCTTTTGAGAATGGCGAATACGACATTATGCTTGGTACTCAGATGATCGCAAAGGGACTTGATTTTCCGAATGTTACTTTGGTTGGAGTGCTTTCTATAGATAAAGCGCTGTTTGCAGGCGACTTCAGAAGCTATGAGAGAACTTTTTCTCTTATAACTCAGGTCGTTGGACGCTGCGGCAGAGGTGACAAGCAGGGCAGGGCTCTTATCCAGACCTTTGTTCCAGAGCATTATGTTTTAAATCTTGCCGCAGAGCAGAATTATAAAGCATTTTATGAGCAGGAAATTTCGGCGAGAAAAGCGTTGGTTTATCCTCCGTTCTGTGATATTTGCACGTTGGAATTTTCATCACCGATAGAAAGCTGTGCCGATAACGCTTCAAAAGCATTTCTCGGACTTATAAGCAGCAGCATTTCTTCGGGACAGATAAACGTCCCTATAAGAGTGCTTGGTCCATCAAAATGCATTTATGAAAAAATTAACGGCAAATATCGTTATAGAATAATAATAAAGTGCAAAAACAATCAAAAGTTCCGCGATTATATCGGTCAGCTCTATAAAAAATCGTTTAAAATGAAAGAATTTGCAAACGTTCAGACTGTTCTGGATATAAACGGTGACATAGGCGTTTAATTTTTTGAAAGGCAGTGATAACTTTGGCATTACGCAAAATTGTTCTTAAATCTGATGAGGTACTCAGAAAAAAATGTAAAACAGTCGATAATTTTGACGAAAAGCTTGGTATACTTCTTGATGATATGGCTGAAACTATGTATAAGGCTAATGGCGTAGGACTTGCAGCTCCTCAGGTCGGTATACTTAGAAGGGTTGTTGTTGTTGACGTAGGCGAAGGTCTTCTTGAGCTTGTCAACCCGGAAATAGTTAAGTCAAAGGGTACTCAGCGCGGAGTCGAGGGTTGCCTCTCATGTCCGAATGAATGGGGATATGTTGTCCGTCCTAACGAAATAATCGTAAAGGGGCAGGATAGAACAGGCAAGCATATTCAGCTGAAGCTTAAAGAATTTTTTGCAAGGGCGGTCTGCCATGAGCTTGACCATCTTGACGGGCAGCTTTTTATTGATATTGCCGATGAAATGGTTGACCCGAAGGATCTTGAAGACTAAGGAAAGGATCGTCCGAAATGAATATTGTTTTTATGGGTACTCCCGATTTTGCAGTACCTTGCATAAAAGCGCTTATCGAAAGCGGTGAAAATGTTCAGGCGGTGTTTACTCAGCCGGATAAACCTAAAGGCAGGGGGTATAAACTTACTCCTCCTCCTGTAAAGGAAATAGCATTAACATATAATATTCCGGTGTATCAGCCTGTAAGTCTTAAAAAAGGTGACGATGCTGAAAATTCTTTAAAGATATTAAAAGAGCTTTCACCTGATTTGATAATTGTAGTCGCTTATGGAAAGATACTTCCAAAAGCAATTCTCGATATTCCAAAGTATTGCATAAATGTTCATGCATCATTACTGCCTAAATACCGCGGAGCAGGACCTATTCAATGGAGCGTGCTGAATGGAGAAAAGGTAACGGGTGTTACAACTATGCTTATGGCAGAAGGACTGGACACCGGAGATATGCTTTTGAGCAAGTCTGTTGAAATCGGCGATAATGAAACAGCTTCCGAACTTCATGACAGGCTTTCCGTTCTTGGCGCAGAGGTTTTGCTGGAAACAATAAAGGCTGTTAAGGCCGATGATCTTATACCAATTAAGCAGGATGATTCTTTGTCGAATTACGCTCCGATGCTTACAAAGGATATGTGTCC
>JBJESH010000214.1:0-2908 GCA_051882695.1 Oscillospiraceae bacterium
TTGCGTTTTGTCAATACCAATCCGCAGAAAGGAACAAAGTCCGGAGCATGAATACCAAAAAAATATGTACCGTTATAATGATTATTATTACAGCAGCTTTTTTATGCAGCTGCGATACGGCCGATAATGAAATGCCTGAATTCTCCGCGTCCGAAACGGAACTCAGCGAAGCTGTCCTGACTACGGCGACTTCAGCGCCGGAAGCTTCCGAAACGGCTGTACCGGAAACAAGCGCGGCTGCGGTAATTACATCCGAAAGTCTGCCTGCGGCGGAAATAATTGTCGAAGGGAGAGCCGCCTATGATATGCCCGAAGAATTTTACACACGGCTCGTTGAAATCATTGAAAGCTATCCTCATTTTCTCTATTACGATATTTCTCTTGCATACCGTGATATCGAAACTGGCTACACGCTGACTATCAACCCGGACAAGCATTATTATCCTGCGTCGGTGCTTAAAGCGCCGTATATGCTTTACATATACAGGCTTGCCCTGTCGGGTCAGGCTGACCTTGAGCAGAAGCTTGTTTATACCGAAAAATACCGCCGTGAAGGCACGGGCGTGCTGAAAGATATGGAGTACGGCACGGAATTTACCGTTGAGGAGCTGATAGGCCTCTGCCTTGAAGAAAGCGACAATTCGGCGTTTGCCATGCTGCGTGAGCTTTATCCCGAAGAGGATTATGAGCAGTATGCGCTTTCTCTTGGCATTGTCCACAAGGACGACGCAAAGGGCAAAAATCAGCCGCAGCTATGCTGTGAAAGTGCGCTGATCTTTTCACAGGCAATTTATGATTTTATTGAGGAGAACAACCCATACTCGGAAAATCTGCGGTATCATATGACCCACAGCCGCAATGCCATGATAAACGGCGGCGAAGGCTCGGAGGTAGTCCGCAAATACGGCTGGTATGAGGGATATTTCCATGATATGGCTGTTGTGTACGGTGAAAGAACTTACCTGCTGACCATTATGACAAACCTTGATATGCTTGTGATAGATACAAGGGAATACAACATTTTCAGGGATTTTTCAAAGCTTTTTGCAGAGTATTCCGATAAGCTTTCCGAAAAGGACGGCGACGGAGACTTTGTAATAATAAATATACCAAGACCGGAGGGATTTGAAATGACGCTGCCGAAAGACCCGTATATTCTTTTAAGTGTGGTGAACATGAAGCTTCGTGACAATTACAAAAGCTTTGACGAGCTGTGCGAGGACCTTGACGTTCCGCCCGAGGAAATTTCCGCGCCACTTGAAAAGCTCGGATATGCTTATGACGAAAAGAGCAATCAGTTTGCTGCTGCCGAAAAAGAACCCGAGCAGACCTGATAATAAAAAAAATGGACTGATACCGATGTATCAGTCCGTTTTTATTTCCGCCCATTTGTCATTTTCGTCGGGACAGCCAAGCCGCTTTTTAACGGCTCTTACTTCAACGAAGCAGCCGCATTTTACACAGGTCCCGTTTGTCAGAGAGCCGCAATTCCTGCATATGTCAAGTCTTGCGGCATAAGCCTTGTCGGAAACCTTCTGCTCCTGCGGTATTGCCGCAATATATCCCTTTACGCTTTCATAGACTCCGTTCATGCCTGCTTCGGCAAGCAGACATCTTTTGCAGACCGGTTTCATTCCAGCACCAGAGAAGCTACCGAGCATTTCGGCAGCGTTACAATAAGCCTTCCGCCGTCAAGCTCTGCATCATACTGCTTGGGAGAAACGTTTTCGCCGTTTTCAAAATCGTTGTATGCACGGACGTCTGCGCAGAGTATCCTTGCGGAAACGGAGCTTGCCTCAAAGCCCGATATATCGCATTCTATCTCGTACTCTTCATCAACGGAGCAGTTTGCAAGCGTTACTGTCATTACTCCGTTCTTAACGGAAACGCTTTGGGAAATTGCAGGGATATTCTCGGCGCCTGCCTTGTCGTTTTCGCAGAAGCTGTAAACAAGCTCGCCGTCCTGATGGGTCTTGAACAGGTCGAAAACGTGATATGTAGGCGTTTTGACCATTTTTTTGCCCTCGGTAAGAATAAGCGCCTGAAGAACGTTCACCGCCTGAGCAAGGTTAGCCATGACCACTCTGTCGGAATGAGCATTGAAAATATTCAGATTGCAGGCTGCAACAACAGCGTCACGCATTGTATTCTGCTGATAGAGAAATCCCGGATTTGTTCCCGGCTCAACATCATACCAGCAGCCCCACTCGTCAACGATAAGACCGATAGTTTTGTTCGGATTGTGCTTGTCCATTATCGCACAGTGGCGTGTGATAAGCTCGTCCATATAAAGCGTTTTTGCAATTGTTGAGTAGTATTCCTCATCGGTAAATTCGGTGGCACTTCCCTTTTTGCTCCAGTCACCCGTCGGAACGGTATAGTAGTGCAGAGAAATTGCCTTGGTATGCCACTCATTCAGCATTTTCATAATAGTTTCTGTCCAGCTGTAATCATCGGCATTAGGACCGCAGGCGACCTTGTAAAGCTCGTTTCCGCTGAAATTGCGGCAATAGGTCTGATACCTGCGATACTCGTCCGCATAATATTCGGGACGCATATTTCCTCCGCAGCCCCAGCTTTCGTTGCCTATGCCGAGATATTTCAGCTTCCAGGGTTTTTCCCTGCCGTTGCTGCGGCGAAGCTCCGCCATAGGCGAAACGCCGTCGAAGGTTATGTATTCTATCCATTCCGCAAGCTCACGGACAGTTCCGCTGCCGAGATTTCCCGCAAGATACGGCTCGCAGCCAATCTCCTCGCAGAGGTCAAAGAACTCATGCGTACCGAAGGAATTATCCTCGGTAACTCCGCCCCAGTGGGTGTTTATCATTTTCTTTCGGAAAGACTTTTCGCCTATGCCGTCCTTCCAGTGGTATTCGTCGGCAAAGCAGCCGCCGGGCCAGCGCAAAAC
>JBJESH010000215.1:0-2907 GCA_051882695.1 Oscillospiraceae bacterium
ACAAAGTTCTTAAGCCTGCTGCAACAATAGTACTTAGCTTTGCTGTAGTAATTGCTATAGGCTCTTTTTTATTAATGCTTCCGATATCATCGTCATCGGGAAACTTTACAAATCCTCTTACAGCAATATTTACCGCAACATCTGCAACCTGCGTTACAGGACTTGTTGTAGTAGATACCGGTACTTTCTGGAGTGTATTCGGTCAGATAATTATTCTTCTTATGATCCAGATAGGCGGACTTGGTTTTGTAACGCTTGTTTCATTTTTCAACTTCCTGATCAGAAAAAAAATGGAGCTTCGTTCTATTCAAGTAGCTTCAGAATCAGTCAATACATCAGGTTTTTACGATGTTAAAACTCTTGTAAAATATGTAATAAGCATTTCATTTATCTGCGAATTTTCAGGTGCTCTTTTACTTATGACAACTTTTGTGCCAAAATATGGTGTTTATGGCATATATATTTCACTTTTTATTGCCATATCAGCATTCTGCAACGCCGGATTTGACATTATGGGAGCTGTTGAAACTCCCTATTGCAGCTTAACAACGCTTTCATCAGATCCTGTAGTTATGACGGTCGTACCTTTGTTAATTATCGCAGGCGGACTTGGTTTTTGGGTATGGATGGACATAATAACATACCGCCGCAGAAAACGCCTTAGTCTCCAGTCGAAAATTGTGCTTCTTTTTACACTTATTCTTATTATAACCGGAACTATACTTACTATGATTACCGAGTGGAGCAATCCTTTAACTATCGGAAATATGAACATAGGCAATAAGATAGTTAACAGTCTTTTTCACTCTGTTTCTTTAAGAACCGCCGGATTTAATACCGTTGACCTTGCTTCAATGCACTCAATAACCAAGCTTATATCACTTTTCTTTATGTTTATAGGCGTTGCTCCAGGTTCGACCGGAGGCGGTATTAAAATTACCACATTTGCAATTATAATTATGACAGTTGTCAGTGTTATAAAAAACAAAAATGATACAATAATTATGGGCAGAAAAATAGACAAGGAGTCAGTTTATAAAGCTCTTTCAATTATTATTCTTGCTGCACTTGTTACAAGCACAACAGCAGTTATTCTTTTTTACAACAATACGGGAGTTACAGGTATTGACGCTGCGTTTGAAGCAGTTTCTGCTATTGCCACAACCGGATTAAGCGTAGGAGTATCAGGTATAAGCGGTATTATTTCAAGAATAATTTTATCTGTTACAATGTTTATTGGCAGAGTAGGTCCTGTTTCCTTTGCAATTTCATTATCGACTAATCGTGACAATATTATTAAAAATGAAGTGTATCCCGAAGGAAAAATGATGGTCGGTTAACCGGAAAGGAATATATATGTCCGAATATACTTTTGAGACTTTAAGAAACGAAATTGATATTTGCGTATCAGATGAACATAAATTCGGTACAGACGCCTTTTTACTGGCTGATTTTGCATCTCCTCGCAGAAAAGATAAGGTCTGTGATTTAGGTACAGGCTGCGGGATCATTCCAATGCTCATGCACATAAGTTTTAGTCCCAATATTATTTATGGCATTGATATACAAAAGCAGGCTATTGAACAATTTAATATTACTGTCAAGAGAAACAAGCTTGACAATATTTTTCCGATACACGCAGATTTAAAAGAGCTTTGGGAAAATGCACCACTCGGAATGATAGACGTTGTCACCTGTAATCCTCCGTATAAGGCAGCAAATGCAGGTATTGAAAGCTTTGCCGATGCTCATAAAATTGCAAGACATGAAATACTTTGCAACATAAATGATGTTTGCCGGGCAGCCTCAAGACTGCTTAAATTCGGTGGAAAACTTTGCCTGTGCAATCGTCCCGAAAGACTTGCAGATGTTATTTCTGCCATGAAAGCCAATGATATAGAACCTAAAACTTTAAGATTTGTAAGCAAAACTCCGGCTGATGCTCCATGGCTTTTTCTTATTGATGGGAAAAAAGGAGGAAAATCCTTCATGAAAGTTCTTCCTCAGCTTTATATTAACGGTTCAGAGGGATTTTCAGAAGAACTGCTTAATATTTACGGAGGAGGAAAAACTAACGATTACTTAAATAAAAAGGATTGATATTTATATGTCAGGCAAGCTTTTTGTTGTAGGAACTCCAATCGGAAATCTCGGTGATATTACTTACCGTGCAGTAGAGACTTTGAAAAATGTTGATTTTATATGTGCTGAGGATACGCGTGTAACTGTTAAGCTCCTCAACCATTTTGAAATAAAAAAACAGTTAGTCAGTTATCACGAGCATTCTGCAAGACAGGTTTCTGAAAACATTGTAAACCGTATACTTGCCGGTGAAAGCTGCGCAGTTGTTTCAGATGCAGGAATGCCTTGTATTTCTGACCCCGGAGAAGATTTAATAAAACAGTGCATAGACAAAGAAGTACCCATAGAAGTCGTTCCGGGTCCTACAGCGATGGCTTCTGCCGTTGCTGTAAGCGGATTATCCACATCTCGATTTTCCTTCGAGGGATTTTTATCGGTTACTAAAAAGCAGCGTTATGAACATCTCGAATCAGTTTCAAAAGATAAACATACATTGATTTTTTATGAAGCGCCTCACAAGCTTGTAAGCACTCTTAACGACATGCTTGAATATTTTGGAAACAGAAAAATTTCATTATGTCGTGAGCTTACCAAAATTCATGAAGAGGTCATAAGAACAACTATCCTCGGCGCTATTGAATATTATGCAGATAAAAATCCAAAAGGCGAATATGTTTTGGTTGTAGAGGGATACAATAAAGAATATACTCCAAAAGAAATTACAATAGATGATGCCGTTGCAGAAGCTCAGCGCCTTATCAGCAGTGGAATGCGTACTGTTGATGCCTGCAAGGAAGCCGCAAAAGTTACCGGCTTGAAAAAAAG
>JBJESH010000216.1:0-2889 GCA_051882695.1 Oscillospiraceae bacterium
AAGCCCCGGTGGTAACGGCAGGTTCGGTCACAGGTGAAAGCGTTGCTTTTGTTGTGGTTTCCGAACCGCTGATTCCCGTTTCGGATATAGTAGAAAGCTCGGTATTTCTGTTTATCTCGCCGCTGCTGTCATCAAGACTGATTATCAGCATAACAAGCAGGAACATTCCCACACAGAGTATAACTGCCATTATCATAATAAACAGACCATGTCTGCTCATCGGCTTTTCAGCTTTTGCAGGCTCTCTGCCACGCACCTGCTTCGGAATAGTAATGGTCTGGGTGCTTGACGAAGAAAGCCGCTTCGAGCCGTATTCCGGCTGCTCGAACAGCTGGGTCACAAGCTCGGTTATAGTCTGAATACGCATTTCGCCGTCCATATTAAGACCGTTCATAATGACCTTTGAAACATTTCTCGGAATATTTTTGTTTATAAGCGCAGGTTCGATAAGATTATCATTTGAAATTCTGCTTGCAGCGTCCGTAGGAACAACGCCCGTCAGTATACGGTAAAGCAAAGCAGATATACCGTAAACATCCGTCCATGTACCCTGCCAGTTGTTGGAATTATACTGTTCAGGTGCGGCATAGCCGTTATAAATTTCGGAAGCAAGCTCGGTATTCGCTGTTCTTGCGTCTGCAATGCAAAAGCCTGTAAGCTTCAGCTCTCCCTTATCGGTAATAATAATATTTTCGGGAGATATTCCTCTGTGAACAAGTCCTGCATTATGAACAAGAGAAAGCGTGGTGAATATCGGAGGGAAAAGCTTTTTTACCTCTTCCCATGAAAGCTCTCCCGCATTCATTTTCAGATATTCGCCCATAGTCATTCCGTCAAGCCAGTTGAAAACAACATAAGCGGTATTATTGTCCCCGAACATATCTATTGCCGCATTTATATGGTTAAGAGTCCTCATTTTTGAAAGAACCTTGTTAAGCTCAACAAATTCGGACAAAAATGTTTTATACTGCGGCATACAGTTGGGATTTACCTTGATTACAGACGAATCCTTTTCACGGCTGCAAAGGGTATCAGGCATATACTCCTTTACAATTACCTTTGTTTCTGTAATTTTATCAAATGCGATATAATCCGCACTTTCACCATTATAGGATTTCAGCTTGCCGACAATATATCTGTCGTTGAGCACAACACCGGGTGCAAGATAAGACGGGAGATGAGGCGCGCCCATATGATAACCGCATTCGGGGCAGACTTCAACTCCGTCCTCAAGCGGATTCATACAACCATAGCAAAGATCAAAACGCTCCATATTCCCAGCCTCCTTTCTTTTCGGCTCATGATTTCTGAAAGTAATAATAACAGCAAAAAACGCAAAAGTCAATCACTTTATGCAATTTGTAGATAAATTGTATTCACTTTGTAATAATTTACAGTATATGCAATCCACAATAACTAACCTTATAATTATACCAAAATAGCAGATATACGTCAAGCAAAACCCGTAAAATCCGTGAATTTAGACGGATTTGCGCTGAAAATCCATGTGATTTCACAGCATAATTACTGCCGTACATAGCAGAATTTTCTTTGAGCGTTAAAGTATAGCAAGGGTTTTCAGATAAATTTTGAAGCAATAAACATTATAAGAGGCATTGTTACAGCAGAAGCGATCGTTGAAACAGCAAATATTTCCGAAGCATAAACGGAATTTTTACCGTACCTTGCAGCAAACATTATAGTCGAAGTTGCTGTCGGACACGCTGCCGAGATAAGTATCGTATTTGCAACAACAGGGTCGGCACGGAACGGAATAAACAGCAGCATGATAATAAGCGGACCTGCAATAAGCTTGAGAGATCCCGTAAGGTAAATTCCCGGCTTTTTAAGAGCTTTACCCAGATCTGAACGTGCAATAGTCATTCCCGAAATAAGCATTGCAAGAGGCGTATTCAGCGAAGCGATATAATTAAGCGGCTGCATCACGATATCCGGAAGACGTATTTGCAGGAAGAAGAAAATCAATCCTGCAAATGTTGCAAGCACCGCAGGCGCTTTAAGGGCATTTACTGCGGACTTGAAATTCATGCGGTTTGTCATAGTCATGATACCATGAGTCCATGAAAGCAGGTTGAAAACGGCAATATAAGCGGTAAGATAAAATATCCCGTCAGTGCCGTACACCGCCTCGATAAGAGGTATTCCCAGAAATGCGCAGTTTGAATATGCAACGGCAAAACGCTCAACTCCGCCGTCCTCACCCCTGCGTTTTCCGCAGAACACTGCTCCAAGCACAATAAGCACTATATGCGAAACCGCCGAAAGCAGGAAAGCCATAAGCAGTCCGTTTATAAGCCGCGGCTCAAGTTCTTTCTGAAATGACGTAAAAATCAAGACAGGACAAACCGTGCCAAGCACAAAATTTGAAAGCTGATTGCAGCCCCGTCTTGTAAAAGCACCTTTCTTATACAGAAAGAAACCAAATAAAATCAGAATGAACATTATTATTATCTGATATAAAACAGTTATTGCAGAATTCATGAGCTGCCTCCACTAAAAACATTTAACGTCCGAAACTGAACATTCCGGACGTTTTCAATGTCATATAACCTTGCTGAGAAAGCTTTTAAGTCTTTCGCTTTTCGGATTTGAGAAAAATTCTTCCGGAGAATTTTCTTCGACTATAGAACCGTTATCCATAAAGATCACGCGGCTTGCAACTTCCTTTGCAAAAGCCATTTCGTGTGTGACTACGACCATGGTCATATTTTCATCTGCCAGCTCGCGCATAACGTTAAGAACTTCTCCTACCATTTCCGGGTCAAGCGCCGAAGTAGGCTCGTCAAAAAGCATAACATCAGGCTTCATGCAGAGCGCCCGTACAATAGCGATACGCTGCTTCTGACCGCCGGAAAGCTGATTCGGATA
>JBJESH010000217.1:0-11842 GCA_051882695.1 Oscillospiraceae bacterium
GGCTCCGAAGCATTTGACGAATGTACAAATCTTGTATCGGTCAGTCTGCCTTCCGGAGGTGAATTGGATGAGGATGTCTTTTTGGAAACTCCTGTCGGAGAAGACAGCTCCATGATCGAATACAGATGATAATTAAGGCAATGCTCTGAGCACAAGCAGGGTCACGAAAAGAAGTGCATTTTCCTCTTAGGGAAAAGGTCAGAAAATGACGATTTTTTGCAGCACTGAAGCAAAACCGCTTCAGTGCTGCATTGTTTTTTCAGAAATGAAAAATAATGCAAAATTGCATACCAAATTATGTATTTAATGTGTTATTATTGTGTTGTAACAAAATATTACAATTTTCGACATTCCTTTGCAGGATATGATGCGGGGAATTTCAAAAGGACGGTGACTTCTTGAAAAAGCACTGCTGTATTACATTTATTGCCGGCAAAACCGAACCCCGAATATTCTCTCTTGATGATTTCGGGAAAGATGAGGTAAGGCTCGGCAGAGGAGAGTTCCATGGCTCGGACAGCTCGGTAAAAAACGATATCCAGATATCCACGGACATTTCCATTGTGTCACGGGCTCACTGTACCTTCACCAGAACTAACGACGGCTGGCGGGTGACCGATGACAACAGCTTCAACGGGCTGCTTTTCAACGGTGCTAAGATATCATCTCGAATTCTCCATGACGGAGACAAGCTTTACATAGGCACTGATGTAAACGAGAGATGTATCATTGCATTTTCATCAGACGGAGACGAGGACAGCGAGTCATCCCGTGACATGATATCTCTGGAGGGTAAAAGCCGTTTCATTATCGGAAGAAGCGACGACTGTGATTTTGTTCTGGCTCACCCTTCGGTATCACGGCATCACTGCATCATTACCCTTGAAGGCGGCGATTATTTCGCTGCGGATAACGGCTCCATGAACGGCGTTCTTTTAAACGGTTCTCCTCTTTCGGGAAGGAAAAAGCTTCTTCCCATGGACAAGATAACCATCGCCGACACCACCATGGTTTTCTATGACGGCGGCTTCTATGTCATGAAGAAAACGGGAGGCGTCAGCGTTGTTGCTCATGATCTGGTCAAGGCGGTCAGCTCCCACAACGGCGAGAAGATCATCACGGATCATGTTGATCTTTCCATTGAACCGGGTGAATTTACTGCTATCATCGGCGGTTCGGGTGCAGGAAAGACTACGCTTCTCAACTGTCTTTCGGGTATGGCGGACTTTACCTCGGGCGATGTTCTCATAAACGGTGAAAGCATTCGTTCCGGCGGAAGAAGTATCCGAAGCATTATCGGATATGTTCCGCAGAAGGATATCGTTTATGATGATCTTACTCTTGAGCATATGCTTGCCTATTCGGCAAAGCTTCGTATGCCGAAGGACGTTTCTTCACGGGAGATAGACGAAAAGATCTCGGAGGTCCTTGATATGGTGGAGCTTACCGCTCACAGAAAGACCATTATCAGCAGACTTTCGGGCGGTCAGAAGAAGCGCGCGAGCATTGCTGTTGAGCTTCTTGCCTCACCTAAGCTGTTCTTCCTTGACGAGCCTTCGTCGGGTCTTGACCCCGGAACGGAAAAGCACCTGATGCAGATGCTGAAAAAGCTGGCTGCTTCGGGAAAAACAGTTATAATGGTAACTCACACTGTACAGAATGTGGGGATGTGCGACAGGATAATCTGCATGGGAAACGGCGGAAAGCTATGCTATTCGGGCAAGCCCTCAGAGCTGCTTGATTTCTTCGGAAAGAAGAACATGACTGATATTTATGACGACCTCAATGAGAATTCAACAGTTGTTTCAAAGCGCTTTCGTCAGAGGTCTGAAGAATACGGCGGTGACGCTCTTGCTCAGCCGGTATTTCCTGTTGTTCAGGCAAAGAAAAAGTTCGATCTCGGCAGAAGCGTGAAGCAATTTACGGTCATGACTGTGCGATATTCCGAAATAATGTTCAACAGTCATCTGAGGCTTATTCTGTTGGGACTGATGCCTGTTATCCTTACGTTTATCGTTTGCGCGGCTTTTCAGGCGGACGGAAATCTTTTAAATACGCTGGGAATTACCGTGAACCGTACGAGTTTACCCTTTGCGGTGGCGGAGGATACAATGAAGCTGCTGTTTTCATTCTCCTGCGCAGCCTTCTGGGTGGGAATATTCAACTCGGTCCAGGAGATAAGCAAGGAGCGGGTCATTTATGAAAGAGAACGCTTTGCAGGCATCGGACCTGTTCCGTATGTGCTTTCAAAATTTACCGTAATAGGCGTTCTTTGCATGATACAGTCAGCTATAATGACTGCGCTGTTTATTTTCTTCAGCGACACCTGCGCTACTATTGACGGCAACACCGATTCGGTAACGGCTATGCAGCTGTCCATGAATTCAGACGGAATTGTTTTCACAAACGGCGGAATGTGGTTTGAATTTTTCCTGACCGTTTTCCTTGCTGTGCTGAGTGCTATGGCTCTGGGACTTGCGATATCGGCGGCTGTTTCAAATGAAATGGCGCTTGTTATCTGCCCCATATGTCTGCTTCCGCAGATACTTTTTTCGGGAGTTGTCTGCACTCTTTCAGGCTTTATGGAAACTATTTCTAACGCTATTACATGCCGTTGGTCATGTATTGCATTCTTTACCTCAACAGATATCAATTCCATGTACATGAGCTGCAAATATGACATGGGTACATGGGAAATTACCGAGTTCAGCAACGGCTTCGGCGTTGACGAGGCTTATTCTCAATATACAAGCTATCTTTTCGGGCTTGACCCCGTTAAAAGCGCATGGGTCGCTTTGCTGATAATGACGGTAGTGTGTACTGCGGCGTCGGTATTGTTCGTTTATCTCAAGGATTTCAGATTTAAACCTGCCTTTAAAAGGCGGAAAAAATAATTTTATGTAAGGAGATCATGTTATGAAAAAATTTACAGCAAAAACTATTTCAGCAGCGGCTGCAGCCGTTATGGCAATGACTATGCTTACTGCCTGCGGCGGAAGCAACGATTATTCAAGCTATGCGTCCGCTTACAAGAAGGTAACTGCAAATGGCGGCATGAACGCGGATTTCTCACTCACTCTGAAAATGGACGGTGTGACTACCGAATCCGAAGGAAATTTCAAGCTTGACACATCGGACGGAAACAATATCCTTTACTACACCATGGAGGTCGATGGCGAGGATATCATTCAGTTCTCGGACGGAAGCTACATATACACCGAGTCTGACGGACACAAGACCAAGTATGCTATCAATTCCAAGCCGACAGCTTCCGCTGAAAGAGATGACGTTCAGCAGAAGGACGCTCAGGCAAGCGGTACAGGAACCTTCAATTCCACCGAATTCCTCAAGGAATTTTCCAGCTTCCTTGAAGCAGGAAAAATCAAGGAGCTTGGACTTCTTTCTCCGATCGAGAAGGCTGCCATCAAGTCGATAAAGTCGGAAGGCTCTTCGGACGCTCAGACCTTTACTCTGGAATTTTCCGAAAATCTTGTGAAGAAATATCTTAACATCATGATTGAAAATGAAACAGGAAAGAGCGGCAGCGAAGCCCTTTCAATTGATGAAATGACAGAATTCTCATATGTTGCTAAGGCTGAGGACGGCGTTATCACCGGCACAGTTTACAGCGGCGTTATCAAGGTGACTGTTCCTGCTTCCCTTATGAGCACCGGCGAGCAGACTACTTATGATATGGATTTCACTATTGATATTGATTTTGTTGATCCCGGCAGCAAGGTTTCTGTAAGCCTTCCTTCCACCGACGGTTATGACCTTATCAGCTGAGGCAAATTTTATTGCCGCAGCCGCAAAACTTTCCGGAAAGGTTGGTCATAAAAATGTCATCATCAAATCCCATTGAAATAAAAATAACAGACAGGCAGTCCCTTATCCATCTGGGAAGCCTTGATTCCTTCGACATTACCGAGGGAGGAAAGCAGGCTGCACGGCTTATTCTCGATTATCTTGAGACGGGAAAGGCTTCAAAGCTTAAAAAGGCGATAGATATTTATGAAAATATTATCCCGAATGAGAATTTCGGCGGCGAATATACTGCTCTTGAATGGCTTTGCAAATACTTTCTTGCCAACGATGAGCAGCGTGCAGAGCAGACTGCTCAGCCTATGGTCAGAAGCTTTCGCAATATGATGTGCTGCAATGACTATGATAATCTCAAAACATATCTGAGCTATAAGTATCACATCGTTGAATACGGCGAGGGTGACAATACCGAGCTTAAAGCACGCATGCGCTTTCTTGAGGATTATATCCTTTTCAACAATCCGGACAGGGAACGCTGGGAGACCACCCGTGAGAACATTGAACGGTTCGGACTTGAAAAGGGTATGAGAATTGCCGATGTGGGCTGCGGCCCCGGATATTACACTTTCCGTTTTTCGGATATTGTGGGGGAAGAGGGCAAGGTTTATGCCATTGAGACAAATCCCCGTCATCTGGAATGTCTGAGGGATTATGTTGCCGAAAACGGGATCTCCAATGTGGAGGTAGTTGAAAGCAGCTTTGAGGGGATCGGTCTCAGTGCTGATGTGAGAGTTGACGCAGTTTATATCTGCTCGCTTTATCATAATGTTTACGCTGCATTTACCGACGCAGAACGGGACAGCTTTGTGGGCAGTATCCGCCGCGCTCTCGGTAACGGCGGCAGGCTCATTATCGTTGACAACGATCTTGTTACGGGAGAAGACCTGCCTTATCACGGTCCGTATGTTAACAAGGATATGCTTATAAGCCAGCTGTATTACTATGGCTTCAGGCTGACGGAAAGCTTTCAGTTCACTCCTCAGAGATATGTGCTGCTTTTTGATATGACCGATATTCCCGAAGCCACTCCCGAAAAGCCGAAGGATATGCCTGCAGATACTGTTTATGTAGGTTCGGCTGCTTCGCTGGTCCGCTACAGGATAATTGGAACGTCCACCTCAGGCTATACTGCAAGAGGGAAAAAATGGGGCAGGCTCATGTACGAGGGCTTTTCCGAAAACAATAAAGAAAAGCTTGAGGCTGCTTACAGCGGTTTTGAGGCTCTGTATCCTCTTGAAAGGGTCGGTGATGATTACACTGCTCTTATGTGGTTCATCAGATACCGTCTTTCGGACGAGGCAGGCAGAAAAATGATGATAACGGATAAGCTGACTGAATTCTACTGCAATTATTTCACGGAAAACGGTTTTGAAAGGCTTATCAAGTATATCTTCTACAAGTTTCACCTTGAGCTGTCCGATCCCGAAAATGCTTCGGACGACACCAATTTTGAATACACTGGAAAGGATTTTCCCATAAACATTCTCAACGAATGGAACGAGTTCCTTATCTTCAACAATCCCAACAGATCTATGTGGGAAAAGACGGATGAAATGCTTCGCTTTATTGACATCAAGCCGGGTGAAACGGTTGCGGACATAGGCTGCGGCGGAGGATATTTTTCATGGCAGTTTGCTAATGCTGTGGGCAGCGAAGGCAAGGTCATCGCTACGGAGATAAACAAGAACGCTCTTCATTATCTTGAGGAAATTATCGAATACAGCGGCGTTAAGAACATTGAGCCTCTTGTGGCAAAAATGAACGACGCTTGTCTTCCGGAAAACAGCATTGACGCTGCGTTTATGTGCTCAATGTATCATGCGGTGTACATTACCGATATCGAGTTTGTAAAGGACGAATTTATTGCAAGTCTTCATAAGGCTCTGAAAAAGAACGGCAGGCTTATTATTGCCGACAACAACATAACCGAAAACGGCGTTCCGTCATATTACGGTCCCGGTATCCATCCGCAGCTTATTATTGCACAGCTCAAGCATTACGGCTTTAAGCTTGTAAGCTCTTTGTCGCTTATTCCGCAGCGGTTTGTGCTGGTATTTGAAAAAGACGGTGAAATGCCTGTTATCGAGGGTGTGAAGAAAAAGAATGAAAAAAGCGGACTTCGCAAGATACTTCATAAATAAGCCCTGCAATGATAATTATGCAGGAAGCGATATGTGCTTTTTCTCGGGCAGAAGGGGCAGCTCTGCGGTTTTTGCTGCAGCGCACCCCACTTCTGACAGCCGAAGCGGCATTGCCTGTGAAAAAATTCTTCGGGTAATGGCTGACAGCTTTCTCGGAAGGCCTTCGCTGTGCGATGAGGCTATGAATACTTTGTCGGATTTTGCTAACAAAAGCGTTTTCGCTCTTCAGGAGCCTTACAAAACCTTTATGGCAGACTCGGGGGTGCTGTTTATCCGCAAAGGGAAGGCAAGATGTGTTCTTTCGGGCAATTCAAGAGTTTATTTTATTTCAGATGGGAAAGCTTCCGCGGTGTGTGAAGCGAAGGATTATCTTCTCTTCGGAAAAAAGTCCCGATTTAAAGAAGATATCCCACCCGAATTTTCGCTTTCGGGAAGGGTAAATGCTTTCGCTATCATATGCGGAACGGGAAATGCCGACCTTGAGCTGCAGCAGCTTGAAAGCTCCTTTGACGGTGCTTCAAGCGCAGATGAATGGGCTGAAAGGCTGAGCAGGCTTTGCTCCGGCAATGATCGTCTTTCCATTATGACGGTGATACTTCCCGAGCGAAGGGGCATTTTTTCTATTTTCTCAAAGTGAGAGGAATGATCGGAGCTATGAAAAAAATATATATGGCTGCTGTTGCCGTGTTGTTAGCCTTATCCATGGCAGCCTGCGGTGAAGACGGCGGTTCGGCGGAGAATGAAACCTCCGCCGCTTCAACAACGGCAACCGAAACTACTACTGCCGTGGAAACTACTACTACGGCAGAGGAAACTACTACTGCTGAGGAAACCACCACTGCGGAAGAAAATGCCGAAGCTGACGGGGATAACATTTTTCACGGCAGAGGCTATACAATTTCGGTTGACCCCACGGTCTGGGAGGACTATACCGTTTTATTCACTGCATTAAGCGGTTATTCAGATGAGGCCGAGGAAGATGGCGTTGATGTTTCCGAAGAGGAGATCAAAAACATGATCGACGCGGTATTTTGTCATACAGACGGCAACCGCGCAAACTTCAACATTGTTATGAATGAGGTGGGCGACCCGGGTGATGATTTCGATATCGGTATCATTGAGCCGGCTTTGAGAGAACAGTTTGAGCAGATCCAGGGTATCACATATCTTGGCGGCGAGACTGTTTCCGTCAACGGATATAACGCTTTAAAAATAACCTATGAAGAGGATTATGAAGGGTCTGTTCTGAAAAAGGATCAGTATACGTTCGTTGAGGGCACGTTCAAGTACGTCATTACATTTACCGTCGGCAAGGACGATTACAGCACTTTTCTGCCGGACTTTGACGCAGTGGTGCAGTCGATAGAATTTGAATAACAGCGGCAAGCTAAAAATATATCGGACTGATATCAAGAAAACTACAGCGTTATGGTATAGACAAGGGTCAGTTTGAAAACAAAAGGGGAATGGTCATAAAAATGAACAAAAAGACAATCATACGTTTTGTGGGGATAATTCTGGCGGTATTGTCTTTGGTGATATGCTGCAATGTCCCTATAGAAGGTATGCCGCAGCAGGCGGAAAGGACGCTGGGAGTTCTTCTGGCGGCGTTGTTTATGCTGATATGCGAATCCTTCAGCGTTTGCGTCAGTTGTCTGATGACCTCGGCGCTGCTGTTTATTACAGGCTGCACGGGGACTATAAGCGAAGCTTTCAGCGGTTACTCAAATCATATTCTGTATTTTACCACTGCCTCCTTCGGAATTTCACTTGCTTTCAGAAAATCATCTCTCAGCCGCAGGCTGCTGGGAATGATAATCCGGAGCGACAAGCTGAAAACGGGGCAGGTCATGGTTATTTTCATGGCTTGCGCTGCGCTTTTGTCTGCGCTGATGTCCAATGTTGCCGCAATGGTCATATTCATTCCCTTTGCAGAGGATTATCTTGACATTTTTCCCGATGGTGAGAAAAAAGTCCGCACAAGAAAGAGCATGTTCATTTGCCTTGCGGTATCGGTGCTTATCGGCGGAATGGCTACTCCGGCAGGCTCAAGCATGAATCTTATATGTATTGATATGCTGGAAAAGTACACCGGCAGCGGCATCAGGTTCATAGACTGGATGGCTGTGGGGATCCCGCTGGCGATCTTTATGCTGGCTGCGGCATATTTTGTCATAACAAGAATATTCCCTCCCTGTCAGCCGGACGGAGAAAGCATGAAGAAGTATGTTACTTCGCTGCATGAAAAAAAGTCTCTTTCTCCAAGAGATATTTACATCACCTGTGTTATCGGCGGAGTTGTTATCTCATGGATAGCAAGCTCATGGATCCCATCAATAAATATCACTGCTGCGGCAATAACCGGTCTGGCACTTTTTTTCCTGCCTAAGGCTGATATCATGACCTGGGAGGAATTTTCAAATTCTATAAGCTGGCCTACATTTTTTATTGCAGGAACGCTGATATCAGTTGCGGATTCTGTTATAAAAACGGGACTGAGCGATTATTTTGCACAGCTTTTGTTTCCGAATGAAGCACAGCTTTCTGTTTTTGCGGCAGCTATGCTTACAGCGGCTGTAACATTTGTTTTTATGGCTGTTCTCCCATCAGCTCCCGCAGTTATAACCATTCTATCGCCTATTATTATTGCTTTTGCGCAAAGAACGGGCGTCAGCCCTGTTATACTCTTACTCACAGCAGCTCTGTGCGTATCAAATATATATCTGCTGCCTCTGGACGCACCTCTTGCGGCAGCTTATGACAGAAAGGCATTCGGAATGTTCGATCTGCCCAAGGCTACTATATGGCTTCAGCTTATTATGATAGCGGTTTCGGCGGCATGGGTACCTTTTATCTGTCGGATGCTGGGAATGTAGTTTTTCTCTGCGGTCAATAAAAAAATAACGTCCACGAAAGGAAATAAAGACATGAATAATGAAAGAAAAAACGCTCTGCTAAAGCATGCAGAGGAGGTATTTTCCGAGATAAGCAAGCTTCAGAAGCTCGGTCTTATCTGCGACGACGGCGATTTTGTTCCCTCTGTTCACTATCCCCCAATAACCGAATATCCCAATCAGAATGCGGATGAATGTCTGGGAGACTACACCTTCCCTGAGGACGGTATGATGGATATTTATGTTCATATCCCATTCTGCATACAGCACTGCGTTTTCTGTCACTATCCCGGCAAGGCAGGCAACTGCGATGAGGAAAAGGAAAAATATATCAGCTATCTGATAAGAGAAATGGACCTTTATCTCAATCGTTTTGGTGTTTCAAAGCTGCGTCCGCGCTCGATACTGCTCGGAGGCGGAACTCCGACCTGTCTTACTCCTGAGCTGCTGGATCATTTCCTTACCGAATTTGACAAGCGGACGGATCTTTCACAGTGCAAGCAGTACAATGTTGACCTTGATCCAAACTCCATTTTAGGCGAGGACGGCACGCGCCGCTGTGAAATAATGAAAAAGCATGGGATAACAAGGCTCACTATTGGTATTCAGTCCCTTGACAACGGTGTGCTGAAGCTTATGAACCGTGCTCATACTGCTGAAATGGCTGAGGAATCAGTGAGAAAAGCAGTATCCTTTGGCTTTGATGTGAATATTGAATTTATCTACGGTTTTCCCGGTGAAACAATTGACAACTGGATAGAGGTCATTGACAGAGCTGTTAAGCTTCCTGTCGGCGAAATTCAGCTTTACAGGCTGAAGGTCCAGGCATACGGCGACAAGCAGGGTGCTATCAAAGATATAGCAAAGCGCGGCAGCGGTGAAAAGGATATCCCCGATTTCAAGACTACTATGCTTATGAAGCAGATAGCTGCGGACATTCTTGCGGAAAACGGCTACCACGAAAACCTGAGGAGAGTTTATTCAAAGGACAAGAAGATATTCTCTCACTATGCCTATAATCAATGCTGCAATCTTTACGATCAGGTAGGCTTCGGGCTTACCGGCTTTTCAAGCTATCGTGACAGATTTGATATCAATACGCAGTATTTCGATGAATACTATTCCCTCATTGACAGCGGAAAGCTGCCTATCACAAGAGGCTATACGCGTCCTCTTGATGAACAGCTCCGCTGGGCAGTTGTTCTGCCGCTGAAAAACAGGGATGTAAGGAAGTCCGATTATAAAAAGCGCACAGGCGTTGATTTTGACACGGTTTTCAGAAAAAAGGTCAGCGTTCTGGAGCAGTACGGTCTTATCGAAGACACGGGAAATGTTGTTCGTCTTACGGAGCTGGGCGGATTTGTTGCGGACGAGGTCTGCGAGCATTTCAATTCCGACAGGTACAAGCCTTTCCCAAGAGAGAGATATGCTGACGGTCCGCTTAATCCTTATCTTTATAACAACGCTGATGATTGATTTGAGGAATTACAGATATGAGTAATACATATTCCGTTTCCATTGAAGGTTCAGAGGTTAAAAGCATTACTATAAGCTGCGCTCAGGACATGGGCAGGAGAGACTATCAGGAGGACAGCGTTATCTTCTGCGGACTGAAAAACGGTGCTGCCGCTGTGGTTGCCGACGGAATGGGCGGACTAAAGGGCGGCAAGCAGCTTAGCTCCTATGTGACAGAAAAAATGCTTGAGGGAATGAAGAATTTTTCTGCCGATATTCCAATTCATAAGCAGTTTTCTTCACTTATTGACGAAATAAACGGATACGCTGCAGGCGGCGGAAGCGGCTCAACTGTCTGCGCTGTTTATTGCTGCTCAAAGGGTGTTTTCTGGTGCTCGGTGGGAGACAGCAGGATATATCTTATAAGGAATGGAAAGATATGCCGCATGACAGAGGACGGAGATTATTTCAATATGCTGCTGGAGCTTGTAATTGAAGGGTCTCTTTCCCTTGAAAGTGCAGACAGCGATCCTCAGAGGGATTATCTTTTTCAGTATATCGGTGCGGACAAGCGGCTTTCTCCCGAATGCAGCATTCGTCCTCTTATTCCCGAAAGAGGAGACTCTTTGCTTATCTGTTCCGACGGAGTTTACAACTCTGTTTCCGATGAAGAGCTTGCAAATATCGTATCGGATGGGGTCTCCGGTTCTGCCGGCAGGATAGCTGAGACGGTGAAGGCAAAGGATATATCCGCTCAGGATAATCTTACTGCTCTTGTTATGGGATTTGACATTGAATAAATTTTTTATGTGAGGTGGTTTATATGCTGTATATTGATACGGCGTCATATACAGGATGCGGCGGACATGAGATAAACGAGGATTCTTTCTGCTGCGCCGCCGACTTTTTTGCTGTTGCCGACGGTCTTGGCGGTCACATCAACGGCGAGGAGGCTTCACGCTGTGCAATTGGCTATCTGAAAAAGAACGCTCACGGCGATTACAGCGAGGATAACGTAAAAAGGCTTCTGGAGGGTGCAAATTCCGCCGTATTCAGGCAGGCGAAGGGAGCTAAGACCACCATTGCTGTCCTTTTTGCGGAAAACGGTGTTTTCAGGTATGCAAATGTTGGTGACAGCAGAGTTTATATTTTCAGAAATGACAGGCTGCTGGCTATGACCAAAGACCATTCTGTTTGCCGCGCGGCAGTGGATATGGGAACAATGAAATTTGACGAGATACGCCGAAGTGAAGACCGTTCAAAGCTTTTAAAGGTGCTGGGAAACGATGATAAGCTGAATGTTCCAAAGGGTTATCCTCCTATTCAGATGCAGGAGGGCGATGCGTTTCTTATTTGCAGCGACGGTTTCTGGGATTATGTTCTTGAATCGGAGATGGAAGCAGATCTTCTTAAATCGGATTCGCCGAAGAAGTGGCTGAATTATATGCTGAAAAGGCATATTGCCGCTGCTATGAACAAGGGTGATAATTATACTGCAATATGCGGAATGGTCAGGGCGGAGCAAAATCC
>JBJESH010000218.1:0-2878 GCA_051882695.1 Oscillospiraceae bacterium
CGGCAAGCGCTCCGCCGTTAAGTCCGCAGGAGGTTATGGGGACCTGCTTGATGCTGCCGTCTTCTTCGATCTTGATTTTTTCGGCGCAGGCCTGTCTGCTGTAATCCGACTTATGTGTAAGTCTGTGGTAGAAAACATACCATTCTCCGTTGATATTTTCAATGCTTCCGTGAGTCGTACCTGTCATATTAAGTCTGTCAGAATCGGCTCTGCCGTTATAGCCAACATCGCCGTTTGATACAATAGTGCCGCCGAATTTAAAGTCTCTGTCGGGATGATCGCTTACTGCATAGCAAAGCTCGTGATTTTTCTGGGAGGAATATATAAAATAATATTTATCTCCGACCTTGCGAATTGAGCTTCCCTCAAAAAACGGGTGCTGCTCAAAGTCTGTACCCTTTACTTTGTAGGGAATAATGTGTACAGGCTCGCTTGTGACGGTAAGCATATCATCGCCTACTGTAACCATACTGGGTCCCATAACACTTTCGGGAGTACCGAGAATCTCCTCACGGCTCTTGTTGAACATATTCATTTCTGAAGAAATAAGCTCTTCGCTGTTTCTGAAATCGTCACGTTCCTCAAAGTCGTATTGAGTACCGTAATAAATGCGTATAGTGCCGTTATCATTGATAACGCCCGGGTCGAAGCAGACATATTTTTTCATGGGCGTTCCGTCGGGATAACGTACATATCCGATATATTCATATTTTCCTGCCGGAGTATCGCAGACAGCAACGCTTATAGGTCCGAAATAACCTCCAACGCCGTATTCTCCTGACATACAGTAGTACAAATAGTACCTGCCGTCATTGCCTTTTACAACATCGGGAGCATACATGAATTTTCTGTTTGGATAGTCCGGATCTTGTTCTGCACGGTAAATAACACCCTCGCAGCGCCAGTCGGTCAGGTCGTCAACGGGTGCGGAATATACCGTGTAATCCAGCATACAGAAGGTCTCTCCGCCCTCCTTGTCGTGAGAGCCGTAAAGATAAACTCTGCCGTCAAAAACGTGGGGTTCGCCGTCAGGAATACATTCATTAAGTGGAAGAAATGGATTAAATACCTGCTTTTTCATAGTTCTGACTGTTTCCGCAAATGTGGAAACGCTCTCCTTTCAATATTTAATAATTATATTGTTTGCTATACAGTTATTCTTCGAACGGAATAAACGAGATGCTTTCATATTCGGCGGAAAGCGGCATTTTACTGTCATCAAATGCATTCAGCCAGCCGTCAACGCCTGTGCCGCACCAGGCATTCATCATAATTTTCCCCTCGGTAACGGGAATATTTTCATTTGCTGAATAAACCTCTGTGCCGTCCACAAACCACACTATCTTATCCTTGTGCCACTCAAAATCATATGTGTGAAAATCCTCTGAAGCGTCAAAGCCAAGGTCGTGCATATACTCATGATTTCCAACACCGTTTGTAAAATAGTTGAATTGTACCTTTGTTGTATCCTTGCCAAGTATCTCAATGTCAATCTCGTCCCACGGATTGTTGTCGGACGGACCTGTGTATGTAAAGAAGGATGACACAACGCCGTTGTTCTTTATGGCTTTCATTTTCACTTCATATCTGCCGTAGCCGTAAAAATCCTTTGAACGGTATTCTCCGCCGGAATACGGAACTGTTCCGCCCTTTGAGTCCTTGTCGATAATAAGCTGCATTCTCCCATTTTCAAAGGTGCAGTTTTCCTTTCTCCATGTAACATTGAACATACTTCCGTTGCACCATCCGTCCGCAGGCTCAAACAGCTCCGAACTGCCGTTTGTAAATACTACGTTGGAAATATCAGCAGCAAATGCATCTTCCGTATTGTTATATTCTGATTTGCATGAACAAAACGCTGTCGTACAAAGAATTACGGCAACAAAAACAGCACAAAGTTTATTTTTTTTCATTATTTTATCCTCCCGTTTTTATTATTTACAGTATAATACGGAAGCAAAATGTTATATATCATATTTTTGCTGTTTATATCAAATCTTTGCACTGTTATTGCCCCAGTTTGAACGATAATATTTTCTGCGGAACTCATTTGGAGTCATTCCCGTGTACTTTTTAAAGGTACTTATAAAATGACTGTGTGAATTGAATGCGAGATAATTTCCGATATCAACCGGCGAATAATCGGAATATTTCAGCATATTCTGGGCGGTCTCAACACGCTTGACGGCAATATATGTGCTGATAGTTACGCCTACCTCTTTGCGGAAAAGCCGTGACAAATATGATGCGCTGAGAGAAATACATTCGGCAATGTCCCTTTCGGATATTTTGGAATGCAGATGATCGTAAACGTAGTCCATCGTCATTATAACAGGCTTTGAATAAACCGTACCATGTGCAAGTCTGTTCATCTGGCGGGTAAATTCCATTACTGCTTCATCATGCAGGCGGTGTATCTCATCGGCTGATACGCACTTATCCCCCTTTAAAATATAAAGGTCGCTCAGGGTATAAGCTGTTTCCATTTCCATTCCGCCCTCAACGCAAAAGCGTGTTATCAATGCGATGGTGATAACAAAGTGATATTTTAAATTGCGGAGGCTGTCCTCTGAAAGTATTCCGGAGCCGTTTGAGCCGAGAGGTGTCATATGCTTTTTTACACCGTCAATATCACCAAGCTTTACATAATCGTAAAACTCAAATTCCTGTTCAAAAGGAGAATGCTTGAAAGCATACTCTCTGTTCATAAAAGCTTTATATGTAAGCTCCTTTTCCGATTGCGACATTGCACCGCCTCCCTGTTGATATTATACATCAGATAATTTTAATTTGCAACAAAATTTTGATATCAAAAGCAAAAAAATGATATTAATTTAATATTTGTCATGGTAAATTATAGGTACAGTAATACTAAAAA
>JBJESH010000219.1:0-2864 GCA_051882695.1 Oscillospiraceae bacterium
CTTTTATCTGGCTCAGTGTAATAGCGCTTGTGCTGCTGACATACATTCCCGCCGAGAAAATGACCTCGGCAATAACAGCCGACGGAGACAGCTTCCGTTCAAAGATAATAGTAAATATTCTCTGCACAGTTTTCCTGATGTCAATTTTTTTAACGGTTATCGGCACATGGATCGGCAGCAGAGCAATTACAATGGAACCTGTCAGATTCTTTTTCCACAAATGGCCACGTAATTTTTCCGTTTCCTTTGCGGTAGAGCTTCTCATAGCACAGCCCATAGCAAGATTTGTACTTCTTAAAAAGCACACCATTCAGGACAGAAAAGCTTCAGCGTCACAGTCATGCTGATAAAGTACAGAAATATATAATTTAAAATTAACGCAAACCTTGTTGCAATGGTCAAAAAAATATGCTATACTGTTACAGTGAACCATAAGGTGAAAATTCCACGGTTCAACTTTTCAGCTGTGAAAGGACTGTTGCTAAATTGGGTAAAGCTTTAATTATCGGATGCGGAGGAGTTGCCTCGGTAGTTATCCACAAATGCTGTCAGAATTCTGATGTTTTTGAGGAGATCATGATAGCCTCCCGTACAAAATCCAAATGCGACGCTTTGAAGGAAAAGCTTCAGAATAACACAAAAACAAAAATCTCAACAGCTAAGGTCGACGCAGACAACGTAAGCGAGCTTGTCGCTCTTATGAAAGAATTCAAACCGGATATCTGCATCAACGTTGCGCTTCCTTATCAGGATCTTACTATTATGGATGCCTGCCTTGAATGTAAGGTGGACTATGTCGATACGGCTAATTATGAGCCTCTCGATACTGCAAAGTTTGAATATAAATGGCAGTGGGCATACCGTGAAAAATTTGAAAAAGCAGGTATCACCGCGCTTCTCGGAAGCGGTTTTGACCCCGGCGTAACAGGTGTTTTCTGCGCCTATGCACAGAAGCACTACTTTGATGAGATAAACTATATTGATATTCTCGACTGCAACGCAGGCGACCACGGCTACCCGTTTGCAACGAACTTCAATCCCGAAATAAATATCCGTGAAGTTTCCGCAAAGGGAAGCTACATTGAGGACGGCAAGTGGGTAGAGACCGAACCGATGGAGATCAAGCGGGTTTATAACTTCCCCGAGGTCGGCGAAAAGGATATGTATCTGCTTCACCACGAAGAGCTTGAATCACTGGCGCTCAATATCAAGGGGATCAAGCGTATACGCTTCTTTATGACATTCGGACAAAGCTATCTCACTCACCTGAAATGCCTTGAAAATGTGGGTATGACTTCAATCGAGCCTATCGAATTTGAAGGCAAGAAAATCGTTCCCCTCCAGTTCCTTAAAGCAGTCCTCCCCGACCCCGCTTCGCTGGGACCCAGAACAAAGGGTAAAACCAATATCGGCTGCATAATGCAGGGCTTCAAGGACGGCAAGCCTGTGAAATACTACGTTTACAACGTCTGCGTTCACGAGGAATGCTATGCCGAAGTCGGTTCGCAGGCTATCTCCTACACAACAGGCGTACCTGCCATGATAGGCGCAATGATGGTTATGACAGGCAAATGGAAGAAGCCCGGCGTTTACAACATTGAAGAATTTGACCCCGACCCCTTCATGGACGCACTCAACAAATGGGGACTTCCTTGGAAAGAAACGTTCGACCCGGAGCTTGTTGATTAAGCTATACATTGATTTGAAAAATAGCCTGAGAAGATTTTTTCTCAGGCTATTAAAAAATCTCTCAAATTCATAAAAATCACAAAAAGTCCTTGACAAATTCAAAAGGCTGTGATATAATAATAAAGCTGTAAAAATCATGCGAGTGTGCTGGAATAGGCAGACAGGCACGTTTGAGGGGCGTGTGTCTTTGACGTATGGGTTCAAGTCCCATTACTCGCACCAGAATAAGTCCGCAGATGACGTATCAACGCAGCTGCAATAAGGATACAAACCAATCTCATCAATCCGAGCCATCATTTCAATAGGCTCGGATTTTGCTTTTCATTCATTTATCGTGCCTATAAAATTGTAGTAAATATCAAGCTGAACAACACGTTTTCCGCTTGACTTATCCGGAGCGTGAACAACGATTTTCTGAATAAAATCGTGCAGGATTTCTGTCGAAAGCTCGGTCAGCTCCGTGTACTTTTTCGCAACAGCAACAAACCGTCTGATATTATCTTGATTGGTCTTTTCGTTGTTCATGCTTTCGGAAATGTTCTTGATAGTATTGGCAAGTTCCGCCTGTTCAGCTTCGTATGAAGCCGACATTTTCGCAAAACGTTCATCGGAGAGTTTTCCGTTAACGTTATCCTCATACAAACGATTGAACATTCTGTCAAGCTCATCATACCTTTTCTGTGCAGCCGCAAGCTCTTTCTTCTGCTTTGCAGCCTGTTTGCGTGATGCAGTTTCATTGTTCTTTGACAGCAATTCCGCAAGTGAATTTTCATCACAATTAGCGGTGCGAATGATCTGATTCAGCTCCGAAAGCACGATCTCATTAACAACGCTTTCTCTGATATAATGCGTAGAGCATTCATCTTTGGTAACGTGATATGAATATGTACCACACTGAAAATGACACTGCCCCGGTTTATTCTTATTGTGATGATAGAAAAGCCTTGCTCCGCAGTCGGCACAATAAAGCATACCTGAAAAAATATTGGTTTCTCCCGACTTGTTCTTTCTTCGTTTTGAAGCACGAATTGTCTGAACAGCGTCCCACATATCCTGAGTGATGATTGGCTCATGTGTGTTGTAGACAATAACCTGTTCTTCCTCAGGAATGTTGATTACCTTATGGGATTTGTACGATTTTCTTCTGTATTTGAAGTTTGTAGTGTGTCCAAGAT
>JBJESH010000220.1:0-11734 GCA_051882695.1 Oscillospiraceae bacterium
TGTTTTGAACGAAGTTTTGTTTTGACATGATAGAATTGCAACGGCTTGCGCCGTTAAAATATACGAGGAGACAACCTTCAGGGAAAGGGGGAGCACTCATTGAATGTCAGCTCCGTCGCCGTCTCCCCCTTTCCCTTGCGGTTTTCTCCTCGCGCTCCTCTTTCCCTAAACCCTTTTCCCCTCCGGCTACCGATGTCTTTTTATTGGGACGGTTACCAATTTCGCACTACGCTAAACTATAATTTACCACAATAATTACGCATTCCGAATTCCGAATTCCGCATTATATTAACGTTACCGAGCCACAAACTAAAAAATTTTCTCAAAACTAAATTACGGAAAGGGTGCAGGCTCAGCCTGCAAATTCTTGTTTATTTGTAAAGCTGCTCCTCGATCCTTATAAGACGGTTATATTTTGCGGTGCGCTCGCTTCGGCATGGTGCGCCTGTTTTTATTTGTCCTGCATTTACCGCTACTGCCAGATCCGCAATAAAGGCATCCTCGGTTTCTCCGCTTCGGTGAGAAATTATCGTTCCGTATCCGTTTTCCTTGGCAAGTCTTATTGCTGAAAGAGTCTCGCTTAGTGTTCCTATCTGGTTAAGCTTAATAAGAATTGAATTTGCACAGTGATTTTCTATGCCCTTTTGCAGGCGCTTAGAATTAGTCACAAAAAGGTCGTCGCCCACAAGGCTGACCTTGCTTCCAAGCTCGGCGGTGAGCTTTCTCCAGCCGTCCCAGTCCTCTTCGTCAAGAGGATCTTCAATAGAAACGATCGGATATTTTGAACAAAGTATCTTCCATTCTTCAATAAGCTCATCGGTACTGCTCGACGCTTTTTTCTTTGGCAGATAATACCCTTTTGTATCGGATTTCCACTCGCTTGAAGCGGCATCCAGAGCAATGGTAAAATCAGTTCCGGGACGGTATCCTGCACGTTCCACGGCTTCAAGTATCAGCTCGATGGCCTCTGCTTCTCCCGAAAGGTCGGGAGCAAAGCCTCCTTCATCGCCTACTCCTGTACTGAGTCCCTTGGTTTTGAGAATTTTTGCAAGGCTGTGATAGACCTCGGCACAGCGGCGCAGACCCTCACGGAAGCTTTCTGCGCTTTTGGGGATTATCATAAACTCCTGTACATCAAGATTGTTTGCGGCATGAGCACCGCCGTTTAGAATATTCATCATCGGTACGGGAAGCTTCACAGCGTTTACTCCGCCGATAAATTTATAAAGCGGCATACGATAGTGATTTGCAGCTGCTCTTGCTGCTGCAAGCGAAACTGCAAGCATTGCATTTGCTCCGATTTTTGATTTATCCTCTGTTCCGTCGGCATGGATAATGGTGCTGTCAACCGTAAGGGTATCTGCGGCATTTACGCCTTTCAGCGCCATATTCAATGTTGTGTTTATGTTCGATACCGCTTTAAGCACACCTTTTCCGCAGTAACGTTTTTCATCTCCGTCACGAAGCTCCAGGGCTTCAAATATTCCGGTGCTTGCTCCGCTTGGGGCAGCGCCTCGTCCTGCCGTACCGTCCGAAAGCCACACCTCTGCTTCAACCGTAGGGTTTCCCCTTGAGTCGATTATTTCACGTCCTATGACCCTTTCAATTACCGCTTTTTGTTCAAACATATATTACCATTCCTTTCGGGTACATTTTATCATTATTATTAGCAGTAATTTACCTTTTATACTTGATTATTACATGATAATATGCTAAAATATTAATATCATTTCGGGGAGGAGATACTGTGAAAATTAAAAAAATCATTTCCGTTTTCAGTGCGGCGGCTTTATCGGCGATGCTTATGACTGCCTGCGGAAACGGCGCCGATACGGCAGAAACTACAGTTACGGAGGAAGTACATGATATGAATACTGAAACAACCTATACAGCAAGCGCTGAAAATGTTAAACAGCTTGGACGTACATACTTTAACGAGGACAAGCTTTATTGTGCGCTTTCCGGCTCGGGTGCGGAATTCAGCTTCAACGGCACAAAATGTACCGTAAGGATAAAGGGAGACTCAACGAGCATGGCTGCCGGTCAGGCGGACAATCAGGCAAGAGTTGCTATTTATGTAAACGGTGAACGTGTTATCGACGATATGGTAGACAATGCTATTGAAGATTATACTGTATTTGAAAGCGATACTGCCGAAGATGTTACCGTTTCGATCGTAAAGATCTCCGAATCGCCTATGTCAACGATCGCTATTGACAATATCAATGTAACAGGCACAGTCATCAAGCCTACACCGGACAAGGATCTGTACATTGAATTTATCGGCGACTCTATCACCTGCGGTTACGGAATCGATGACCCAGACAAGGATCATCACTTCTCTACCAAAACCGAGGACGTTACAAAGGCATACGCATACAAGACAGCAGAGGCTCTGAACGCTGATTACAGTATGGTTTCGTTCAGCGGCTACGGAATAATTTCGGGTTACTCGACCAACGACAAGCCTGTTCCGGCACAGACTGTTCCACAGTTCTACACAAAGCTTGGATACAGCTGGAGCACTAACGGAAGCTTTGCTCCTGCGAATGTTGAGTGGGATTTCAGCAAACGTGAGCCGGATGTTATTGTTATTAACCTTGGTACAAATGATGACAGCTACACAAAAACCGAAAAAGACCGTCAGGAAGCATATGCTGCCGAGTATGTTGATTTTATCAAGACTATCCGTGAGAAAAACCCAAATGCAAAAATCCTCTGCACACTTGGAGTAATGGGCGACAGACTGTTTGAATACGTTCAGCTTGCGGCAGATAATTACAAAAACGAAACAGGCGATACCAACGTATATACTATGAAGTTTGACGTTCAGAATCCCGATGATGGTTACTCCGCAGACTGGCACCCATCGGTAACTACTCATGACAAGGCTGCCGAAAAGCTTACTGCCGAAATCAAGTCAATTCTTGGAATGTAAATATACAAGAAAAAGCGCAGGATAAATTATCCTGCGCTTTTGTTTTTGTAGGGTTAATTTCTGAAGCCGCTTACTATTTCGTCCATAAGCTTTGCCTCGTCTGCAACGGAACGTGCGATATCTGAGCTTTCAACTGCTGTCTGCAAGCTCTGGCTGATAACAAGCGATATCTGATCCATACGCTGTCTTACAGAAGCGATAGCTTCCGTCTGACGGCTTGTAAGCTCTGCGATCTGCTTTGCGTGCTCTGCGCTGTTCTCAGACGACTTCATAACGCTTTCCATACGTTCTGCCGCCTGCTCTGCAAGAGTAGTTCCCTTTTCAACGGCAGCAATAGAAGTCTGAATAAGTGATGAAGTATTTTTAACGGCTTCTGCGCTTCGGTTTGCAAGATTTCTTACCTCATCGGCAACGACTGCAAAGCCCTTACCTGCCGCACCTGCTCTTGCCGCCTCAACTGCTGCGTTAAGAGCAAGGATATTTGTCTGGAAAGCAATGTCCTCAATAGTTTTGATGATACTTTCGATCTTATGGGACGATTCGGTGATCTCCGCCATAGCGGCAAGCATATTCTGCATTTCTTCGTTGCTGAGCTTTACAAGTTCGGTACTCTTTTCTGCCGCATCAGCTGCCTTGGAGGACTCATTCATACCGTTTCTCGTTTCTTCGGATATCATAGTTATATCATCAGAAATTTCGTTGATGGTCTGCTCCTGTTCCTCGGCAGCGCTGCTGATCTTGTCTGAAATTTCAAGCATAAGATTTGATGAACTGCTGACATCTTCTGAGATCTCGGCAATACGCCTTACAACGTCCTGCTGTTTTTCCATAAGCTCTTCGCCGGCATTCATCTGCTCTCTTACCTGAACCAGCAGCTTGTCCGCTTCGTGAGTAGCGTCTTCGGATTCATTTATGTAATTCAAGCTGCATTTAACAAGGTAATAAATAAGGAAAGCGCCTATGTTGATTCCCAAAATACCTTTAATTATAAGGCTTGCGGAGGTGTCGGAATAAAAGAGATCTTTGAAAATAAAGCCGACAACTGAAGCTGCGTCCATAAGCGACCAATGGATAACAAGATTGAGTTTGCTGTAATAAACAGCTGCGATCGCCATTGAAGCAAGCATAAGAGGAAACATTCCGTGAAGCTCATGCTTTGTAACCGACATAACGATTATGATAAGGAGCTGTGCCTGAGACAGAATTATTCCTCGGGTAGTCGTTGATGTGCTTTTCAATGCAAAAAAAGCAACAAGTGCGGTAACAACACCGGCTGCCGCAATTGCAGCACCGAGAACGGCTGCCTTGGAAGCAATATTGATTATTCCGAAGGCTATACATACTCCCAGTATAATAAGAATATGTACCTTGACCATGGATTCGCTGGCATTCTTCTTCATTGAAGTGCTATCAAGAACAGACATAAACAATACCCCTTTGCAAGGGAACCGCTGATTAAATCGTTTCTGCCTTTTCTCGTCACATACTCAATGACGGATTTTCGTATGTTCCTCAAAACGGCGAAACGATCGCTGCGCATTAATCTGCGTATCCCAAAATATTTAATATTCGACAAAAAGTTATGTTAATAGTATAGCAAATTTGTGCTTAATTGTCAATGGTTTGCAAAAATCATTTTATTGATTTTTTCTTTTGAAAATAGTATAATGTATTTAAATAATATCAAGATCAAGGGGGCGGAAATATGCTGACGCATACCGGAACGCGGACTATTGAAACAGAGCGCTTGATCTTAAGACGGTTTGAATACACGGACGATGACGCTATGCTGAAATATTGGATAGCAGACGAAAAATTGCAGGCACTTTATTCCGAGCCTGCATATACTACAAAGGAAGCGGTAAGGGAGCTTCTTGACAAGTATATCGGCTCATACATGCGTGAGGACTATTACCGCTGGGCGGTGATATTAAAGGAAAACGGCAAATGTATAGGTCAGATCGCATACTTTCTTGTGGACAGCAAAAACCGTTTTGCCGAGATAGAATACTGCATAGGCTCGGAATTCCAGTGCAGAGGTCTTGCCACCGAGGCAACAAAAGCAGTAATAAAATACGGATTTGAAAAAATTGATCTTCACAAGGTACAGATATGTCACAAGTCAATAAATATTCCGTCAAAGCGTGTAATTGAAAAATGCGGATTTACTTATGAGGGCACTCTCAGGGATTATTTCTTCATGAACGGACAGTATGTTGACAGACTGTATTATTCAATTCTGCGGAGCGAATATGATGAACGTAGGCTTTGAACTCAATTTTTTTGCCGTATATCTGCTTGCGATAAGCTTTATTGCCTGCATCGTGACGGCTGCGGACAAAAGTCTTGCAAGGAACAAGTGGCGGAGAGTTCCGGAGAAAGTCCTGTTTCTTATCGCCGCAGCAGGCGGTTCGGCGGCTATGTACATAACTATGTTTGCTGTGCGGCACAAAACAAAGCATAAACGGTTTATGATAGGTCTGCCGCTGATAATGCTTGCACAAGCTTCAGCAGCAATAATTTTGAAATTAATTTTGTGAAAATTTCAAAAAGTACTTGACAAATGGGAAATAAAGTGATATTATCTAAAACGTAATATTTCAAACCGATGATTGAGAATAGTAGCTTCGGAGGGTCGTTAACGCTGGTAAAGCTTATTGTGCTTTTCAGTTTCAGAGAGCCGCAGACGGTGGAATTGCGGCAGCGGATACCGATGTGAATGGACTCATGAGGGCAAACCGAGCAGAAATACTTCTGTTAGGGGAGACGTGTACCGGACGTTAAAACGGGGCGTGTATGTCAGTACATTGCAGACTTGAGAGGTACGGTTTTTGCCGTGCAATTTGGGTGGTACCGCAGGAAATAATCTCCTGTCCCATATATTTTGGGGCAGGAGTTTTTTATTTTTGTACAAAAATCAATTTATCGGGCAACCGAAATTATGAAAGGAAGATTTTTATGAAAAAGCTTAAACTCACATCACTTATTCTTACAGCAGCTATGGCGCTGACAGGTCTTACTGCCTGTTCATCATCCGACGGAAATTCCGCCGGCAGCGCTTCGGATGACAGCTACACCATAGGCGTTATCCAGTTCGGCAGTCACCCATCTCTTGACAACTGCTATCAGGGTATCGAAGAAGCCCTTAACGCTTCCGCGATAGCTGATAAGATCACTATCGACCGTCAGGACGGCAACTTTGACAGTGCGACCTGCGATACTATCGCAAAGAACATGGTAGCAAAGAAGTATGACATCATTTACGCTATTGCAACTCCCGCAGCAATTTCCGCATATGCAGCTGCTGCAAATACTGATATCCCCGTAATTTTCTGCGCTGTTTCAGACCCTCTTGCAGCAGGTATCGTTGACGATATGTCCGCTCCCGGAGGCAACTGCACAGGTACTTCCGATATTCTCGACTTCAACGCTCAGGTAGACCTTATCCTTGCTCTTCAGCCTGAGGTAAAGAAAATCGGCGTTCTTTATACAACAAGCGAAGCAAACTCAGTTTCACAGCTTGCAAGCCTCAAGGAAGTCGCTTCCGCAAAGGGTATTGAAATAGTAGAACAGGGCGTTCAGGGTGCTGCTGATGTTCCTCAGGCTGCAGCTTCTCTTGCTGCAAAGGTAGACTGCATCAATAACTTCACCGACAACAACGTTGTAAGCAACCTGACTGTTCTTCTCGAACAGGCTAATGCGGCAGGCATTCCCGTTTACGGCTCAGAGGTTGAACAGGTAACAAACGGCTGTATCGCTTCCGTAAGCATTGACTATGTTGCTCTCGGTAAGGTAACAGGCGATATGGGTGTACAGGTCCTCGGCGGTACAAGCGCAGGAACTATTCCCGTAGGTCAGATCACTGACGGCACAGCAGTTGTAAACACCGACGTTATGGCTCAGTTCGGTATTACTCTTCCCGACGCTTATGCAAATGCCGAAAAGGTAGTTACTGCTGCTAATGACGAAACAGCTGAATAAGGGTTGCCAAATTCACCAAAATATGATATAATAATAAGGGAGTGCGAAAACGTACTCCCGTATTATATTTGAGAGAGGTTTTTTATGGATATACTTATGAATGTATGCAGGGTCACTCTCGAAGAGGGACTTATGTATGCCCTGCTGGCAATCGGCGTTTACATTACTTACAGTATTCTTGATTTTCCCGACCTGTCAGTTGACGGTACAATGCCCATGGGCGCAATAGTCACTGCTGTGCTTATTATTCACGGCGTGAATCCATGGCTTTGTCTGCTGATAACCTTTGCTCTCGGTATGGTCTGCGGCGCTGTTACGGGACTGCTTCATGTCAAGCTCAATATCCGTCCCCTGCTCTGCGGTATCATTGTGTATACGGCAATGCTGTCAATAAATCTTGTGATTCTTTTCAAGGGCAACAACGGCATAACCGTTGCTTCTTTCTTCCGCAAGCCTACTATATTCAACAGCGGTATTGCAAATATTTTCCCCGAAACGTGGAGGATCGTAATTGTAGCGCTTATTCTTGTAGTTGTCTGCAAGCTTGCCATGGATTTCTACCTTAAAACAAAATCCGGACTTCTCCTGCGAGCAACCGGTGACAATGAAAGATATGTCACCATGCTTGCCAAGGATCCCGGATATACAAAAATTCTCGGTCTTGCTATCGGAAACGGCTTTGCTGCCCTTTCCGGCTGCGTTATCGCACAGCAGAAAGGCTCGGCAGACCAGCAGATGGGTGTGGGTATGGTCGTTCTCGGTCTTGCCTCGGTAATCATAGGTCTGAGTATTTTCAAAAAAGTCCGCTTCATGAAGCCCACTACAATGGTTATCCTCGGCAGCATACTTTATAAAGCGTGTCTGTCTGCGGCTCTTGCGCTTAATCTTCCTACCGAATACCTCAAGCTGCTTATGGCAGTACTGTTCACCCTTGCACTTGTGTTCAGCGAAAAGCTTAACGGCAAGAAAAGGAGGACATAAGTTTGAAAATAAATTTTCAAACTCCGAGTTTTGTGCTTTTCGGACGGTCATCCGAAATCTTGCTTATGCAAAACTGCAAAAAACATCGTGAAAGGAGTGACGCTCCCTTACAGGAGCATAATTATAAGTATGCTGGAACTTAATAACATAGTTAAAATTTTTAATGCAGGCACGGTAGACGAAACAACGCTCTTCAACGATTTTTCCTTCAAGGTAGAAAAGGGCGAGTTCGTTTCTGTTATCGGTTCAAACGGAAGCGGCAAAACCACGCTTCTTAACCTTGCCTGCGGTACTATGAAGCCGGACGGCGGAAATATTATTTTTAACGGAAAAGATATTACACGGCTTCCCGAACACAAGCGCGCGGCTTATATCGGACGCGTTCTTCAGGACCCGAGAATGGGCACCTGCGGAAACCTTACTATCCTTGAAAATATGGCGCTTGCAGATAACAAAAACAAGCCGTTCGGTCTCGGCGCAGGCGTAAACAAAAAGCGTGCAGATCACTACAGAACGCTGCTTGAGACCTGCGGCATGGGACTTGAAAACCGCATGAACGTCCCTGTCGGAAATCTCAGCGGCGGTCAGCGGCAGGCTATTGCGCTTATTATTGCCTCGATGACCGATATTGACCTGCTTGTTCTTGACGAGCATACCGCCGCCCTTGACCCTAAATCCTCGGAAACGCTTATGAAAATTACCGATAAGGTAGTCAAGGAAAAGAACCTGACGACCCTTATGGTCACTCATAATCTGCGATTTGCGATAGAATACGGCACACGCCTTGTAATGATGCACGAGGGGCACTGTGTAATGGACATTAAGGACGCTGAAAAGCAGAACGCAAAGGTTGACGATTTGCTTAAAGTATTTAATGAAATAAGCATTGAAAGCGGTAACTGATCTATTATATACAATTTAATAGTGTTTTTTATCGAACATTTGTATATTAGTCATACAAATGTTCGATATTTTTGTGCAAAAAATCGAACAAATTTTCCGAAAAATTCTTGACAAATCAGAACTGATGTTCTATAATATTAATCAGAACAAATGTGCAGAACAAATGTACAAGATATAGAACTGAAAGGAACGATCATTATGACAACCTCTAATGCAAGAAAATTACAGAGCAGCGAACGCAGAATTACCATGACAGTCTGTGCAGAAAGAAAAAATCTTAAAGCTCAGAAGCTTACAGGTTTATTTATGCTTGCTCTTGTAACAGTTTCACTTATTATCGGCGGAGACTTCTCCGCTGCGGCAGTTATTTCTCCCCTTGCTTTAGCGGCTGTATTTTCAAAAGAAAAGGTGCTCGACTTCCATATATTTGAAAGCAAGAAAAGAATTTACGGAAATCACAGGTAAAATTATCTTTACACAATTGCATTTAGTATAATTTTCTGCTATATTTCTATTGCATAAAAAAATGTTTTGAGTTATAATTGATTTGTGAAAAAAAAGAGCCCTTTGAATTGTATTCATAGTGAATATATTTGGGGAGGATCTATATGAAAAAATATTTTTTATTGGCGGCAATTTCCGCAGCACTGCTCCTGACTGCCTGCGGAAGTAATGAGAACACGGTTGAAACATCATCACAAGCATCATCGATAACAAGCTTAAATAGCCTTACTGAAATGACTATTCCCGCATTTGAGCCTGAGTGGGATGAAACGGAAGCAGGCAGCTCAGATAACGCTGCACAGACTTTGACTGAAACATCTGTAAATTCGGAGTCGGAGGATATTGTTGAAGTTGTTTCGGAAACAACAGCTCAGAATGCGGAAACATCTGTTGCTCAAACATCTGATAAAACAGCAGCGGAAACAGAGGATATATTATTTGAAGCAACTGTTCTTGAAGTTAGTGAAAAGGCAATTCTCGTGCAGATGAGCGATAAAACCTTCATTGGCGAAGCAGGAACCGATGTGCATATCTTTGGAAGCTATGACGTTGCAAAGGGAGATACAGTAAACATTGTTTTTACAGAAGAAGTTGGAATTGATGAATCATATCCACCGGAAATACAAGCTCAGTTTGTAATCAGCATTGAAAAAGCAGAGTATGCAGGCGACTATGACCTGCCTTATGACAGCGGGGATAACGATGCACCCGATGTTAAGCTTGAGGAAAACGAACACGCTGCATATGTTACTGAAGTATCAGCTAACGATAACGGAGGCTATTCCCTATTAGTGGAGGCTTATGACGTTATGGGATACCATTCGCCTGTTTCCATTTATGTTTACAGCGAAACCGAATTCTCAAAAGGAGCTTGGGTAAAAATTGAATTTGCACCCGAAACCTGTTTTATGGAATCATATCCATTGCAGGTCAGCAAAAGTGATGTCCTGAAAATTGAATTGATTGATTACTGATTGCCGTCAGGAAAGGCACGGAATGAAAAAATACATATTTATTTTGCTTGCGGCAGTCATGCTTGCAGGCTGTGAGAAAATTAACGAGGACTCCGCTGCGGTCAACGCAACGGTTTCACAGGAATCTATAACAAAAATGGAAACTATTTCCGAAACGGAAAGCTCCGTTCCCGAAATTTCAGAAACCGAGCAGACAAATATTACCGCATCGGAAACTTCCGTTACAACCGAAGCGGCTGTTTCCGTCGGAGGAGACGTTGAAGAAACAGTCCCGGAAACTAATGAAAAAACAGCTGTTGAAGGCATTTCTCTGACATTTTATGAGGTAACTCTTCAAATCGGTCAAAGCAAAATGCCTATTGTTACTATGTCTCCTGAGAATGCTTCCGACAAAACCGAGATATGGGAAAGCAGTGATGCCGGAATTGCATCGGTTGACGGACTTGGAAATATCACTGCTATATCCGAAGGAAACTGCACTGTGACCGTGAGATCGGCGCAAAATCCTGATGTCAGCGCTGAAGTCAAGGTCACGGTAATGGCAGGCCCTCAAGTCACATATATTGACGGGATCCTTATAGCCAACAAAACTTATGCTCTTCCTGCAGATTATGCTCCCGGTGTTGACCCCGACGCTAAGGCGGCTTTTGACCTTATGCAGGCTGACGCAGCATCTGAGGGACTGAATATTTATATTTCGTCGGGATACAGAAGCTATGAGTATCAGTCGGGACTTTATCAGCGTTACGTTGAACGCAGCGGCAAATCCGAAGCTGACAGATACTCGGCACGTCCGGGACACTCGGAACATCAGACGGGACTTGCCTTTGACCTGAATACGATCACCGATGAGTTCAAGGACACAGACGAGGGCAAATGGGTTGCCCAAAACTGCCATAAATACGGATTCATAATCCGCTATCCTGAGGACAAAGAGAGTGTTACAGGTTATATGTATGAGCCGTGGCATATCCGATATCTGGGAGTTGAAACGGCGACCGCTGTTTATGAAAGCGGACTTTGTCTTGAGGAGTACCTTGGAATAACATCTCAATATGCGGAATAAGCAAATTACAAAAGCCATAGAATACTGATCGTATTCTATGGCTTTAAAATTAGCTTGATTTTAATTATACCTGAGCATACTCAGCTCTGCCCTCACTGAAAATGTCTCCGCCGCCGCAATCGTTTGCAACTGTCACGGGAAATTTTTCTATGTATAGCTTCTTTACGGATTCACAGCCCAAATCGTCAAATGCAACGACCTCACAGCTTTTTATACAGCTTGCAGCAAGTGCGCCTGCACCGCCGATAGCACAAAAATACACTGCATTATTGCGCACAACAGCGTCACGGACAGACTGACTGCGCTCACCCTTGCCTATCATTCCGCAAAGACCGGAATCAAGCAGTCTCGGAGCAAACTTGTCCATTCTTCCCGAAGTTGTAGGGC
>JBJESH010000221.1:0-2831 GCA_051882695.1 Oscillospiraceae bacterium
TTTCTATGCTGCAATTGGATACGGCGGCGTGATACTTTCCCGTATGATGCAGCGGCTCAAGGACAAGTACACAAAGCTTTACGAACAGACCGACAACGAGGTCAAGACCTTTACCCCGAAGAAAAGTTCAACGGGAATTATTGTTGATGGTCAGGAAAATGTTCTTGTCAAATATTCACAGTGCTGCAATCCGCTTCCGGGCGATGATATCGTGGGATTTATCACAAGAGGTCACGGTGTTTCGGTACACAAAAAGGACTGCGAAAACTACGTCAATGCAATGAGATCGGGTACAGAACCCGAACGCTGGATAGAGGTCCGTTGGGCGGAAAACTCCATCAACAACAGCACGCCTATCTACAAAGTCACTCTCGATATTGCCGCCAGCGAGAATATTCTTATTCTTGCGGAAGTCTCAAAAACGCTTGCGGAAATGCACGTTCCCGTTTCGGAAATTTCTGTCAAGGAGCTTAAAAACGGCAACAGCAGCATTTTTGTTACCATCAGCACCGCAGGCGTTTCACAGCTTAACAATATAATTTCTAAAATCAAAAAGCTGCCGAATGTTATTCACGTTGACAGAACGGGAAAATAATAAATATTACAAATCGGAGGTTCTGTACTCCTATGAAATTAATTAAAATTCCGCCTCAGGGCGTGTTTGCGGTAAACTGCTATATTGTTGTTACAGAGGCGAAAAACGCCGTCATGATAGACGCTCCATGGGGCGCTGAAAGACTTCTTGCAGAAATCGAAAAGCAGGGCGCAAAGCTGAAAAAGATATTGCTTACTCACGGTCACTGCGACCATATAGAATCTCTTGCGGAAATCGCGGAAAAAACAGGTGCAGAGGTTTATATCCACACTCTTGACGAGCCAAAGCTTACCGATCCATATACTAATCTTTCCGAGTTTTTTGCGGCGTATCTGGACGAAAGCGCTAAGCCGTATGACAAGGCTCACTGTGTAAGCGACGGCGATGTTATCACTCAGGACGAGCTTTCCTTTACTGTTATGCACACTCCCGGGCACACAAGCGGAAGCGTCTGCTATATTGCCGATGATGTTATTTTCAGCGGAGATACGCTGTTTAAAAATTCAATAGGCAGAACGGATATGCCCGACGGGAATTACAAAGCACTTTCCGAAAGCCTGAAAAAACTGGAAAGCTTCAAAGGTGAACATGATGATTATCGTCTGCTTTCGGGACACGGCGATGACAGCACTCTTAACTGTGAAAAGAGAAGCAATCCGTTTCTGAACGGCAATATGTATGATTTTTAAAGGATTTTTAAGATGACGATTTGTTTTATCGGAAACAGCTTCAAATATGAGACCGAAGCTGTTATGAAGCTTTTTCTTCCGCTTGTAACATTTGATTTCCTTTTTGAGGAAACTGCACAAAGCGGCGATATCTGTACCGTCAGCCGATACCAAAACGAAAGTGGACATACCCTTTCCGTTTCGGTAACTCTTGGCGGAAAGACCGAAAGCGAAAACCTGCTCGCAGACGGAGAATACTGTGACAAAACCGACGAAGCGGAGCTTTGCAGAATGTTATACCGCATTATGCGAAAGCTTACGGGAATTACTCCTGCGTGGGGCTGTCTGACGGGTATACGCCCCGTAAAAAAGGTAAACAAGCTTCTTGAGGACGGCTTTGACAAAGCACGGATATTTGATACTCTGAAGAAGAAATATTACGTCTCGGACGAAAAGCTTGAGCTTGCTTATCAGACGGCGATCGCTCAGGCAGAACCGCTTAAAGCGCTGGATAAACGCTCATATTCGCTGTATATTTCGGTACCGTTCTGTCCGTCAAGATGCAGCTACTGCTCGTTTGTAAGCCATTCCATAGAAAGTCCCGGTGCAAAAAAGCTTCTTCCCCAATATACTGAAAAGCTGTGCGAGGAAATTGCCGAAACTGCCGCTATTGCCCGTGAACTCGACCTGCGGCTCGATACGATCTACATCGGCGGAGGAACTCCCACTACCCTTTCCGCAGAACAGCTTGAAGCTGTTATGGGCGCAGTGAAAAAAAACTTTGACATTTCAAAAATCCGTGAATATACTGTAGAAGCAGGGCGTTCCGATACAATTACCGAAAAAAAGCTTGAAGTTATCCGCAATTTCGGCGCAACAAGAATTTCGGTAAATCCCCAGACAATGAACGACAGTGTGCTGAAAGCCATCGGCAGACGCCACACGGCGAATGACGTTATAGACGCATTCAGGACTGCGCGCCGCCTCGGATTTGACAATATAAACATGGACACAATTGCCGGTCTTCCCACAGACACCCCCGAGGGATTCAGACATACCATTGAAACGCTTTGCGGACTCGGCCCCGAAAGCATTACCATTCACACCCTGACTGTGAAACGTTCCTCGGCGCTTTTTCAGCAGGAGGAAAAAAGCGTTGACAGCCGCATCGGTGAAATGGTAAGCTTCGGTCAGAAAAAGCTGCTGGAAACGGGGTATCTCCCCTACTACCTCTATCGGCAGAAGAATACCGTTGAAAATCTTGAAAACGTAGGTTTTGCCAAGGCCGGATCTGAGTGCCTCTACAACATCTACATAATGGAGGAGGCACAGACTATTCTTGCTGTAGGTGCGGCAGGCTCAACAAAGCTTGTCAATACCGAAACCGGCAAAATCGAAAGGCTTTTCAACTACAAATTTCCCTATGAGTACATTTCAAGGTACGACAAAATGATGGAGAAAAAATATGGGATAACCGAATTTTTTAACAACATCTAACAAGGAGGATATCATTATGGCATTCAATTTTGATGATCTTGTTACAGGCGCAAAGGACGTTTTTGACAAAG
>JBJESH010000222.1:0-2818 GCA_051882695.1 Oscillospiraceae bacterium
CTTTACGACCTGAAGCACAACCCTGCAAGCCGCAGGATAATGACAAATATCTACAACCATCACGACCTTTCTGAAATGGGACTTTACCCCTGCGCATACAGCATGACCTTTAACGTTTCGGGCGGAAAGCTCAATGCAATTTTAAACCAGCGTTCGCAGGATATGCTTGCAGCGAACAACTGGAATATCTGTCAGTATGCCGTGCTCGTGCATATGTTTGCACAGGTAAGCGGCCTTGAACCCGGCGAGCTTGTTCACGTTATCGCCGACGCTCATATTTACGACAGGCATATACCTATAATAAAAGAGATCATTGAAAAGAAGCCTTTTGCCGCTCCGAAATTTACCCTTGACAAGTCGGTAAAGGATTTCTATGATTTTACCGCCGACAGCTTCACACTCGAAGGCTATGAGTACCACAAGGAAGAAATCAAATTCCCCGTGGCGATATGACCACAGTCTGCTGTAAAAACAAAAAGGAGGAAATTTCCCCTGTGTGGTGGAAATTATAATATTTATGATAACTGCAATTGCTGCCGTAACAAAAAACTGGGGCATCGGCAAGGACGGCGACCTGCTGTTCCATATCCCGGAGGATAAAAAATTTTTCAGGCGAACTACCCTTAACCATACCGTTATCATGGGCAGAAAGACTCTTGAATCTCTGCCGAACGGAAAACCGTTCAAGGACAGAAACAACGTTGTCCTCTCACGAAATACGGCTTTCGCTGCGGAAGGAGTGACTGTTCTCGGAAGCATTGGCGAGGCGGTAAGACTTGCAGAGGAAAACCCGAACGAAGAAATTTTCGTTGTGGGCGGCGGAGAAATATACAAAGCTATGCTGCCGTACTGCCAAAAGGCGCTTATCACAAAAATAGACGAAGAACCCGAAGCAGCAGTTTTCTTCCCTGACCTTGACAAAGACGACAGCTGGGTTCTTGACAGCCGATCGGAAGAATATGATTACGAAGGGGTAAAATTCCGCTTCTGTACATATATGAGAAAGTGAGACAAAACTATGGACGAGCTTTTACAGTTGAAGAAATGGATACAGGAATCGGACAATATCGTATTTTTCGGGGGAGCAGGCGTTTCCACCGAAAGCGGCATTCCCGATTTCAGAAGTGTTGACGGACTTTACAACCAGAAATACAAATATCCTCCCGAAACGATCCTGAGCAGAACGTTTTACTGCAACAATCTTGCGGAGTTCTATGAATTCTACCGCGACAAACTTTTATATCTTGACGCAAAGCCTAACAGGGCGCATTATGCCATTGCAAAGCTTGAACAGATGGGCAAGCTGAAAGCTGTCGTTACACAGAATATCGACGGTCTCCACTATGCCGCAGGAAGCAAAACAGTCTACGAGCTTCACGGGTCGGTACACAGAAATTACTGCCTGCGCTGCGGAAAGGCACACACAGCGGAATACATCAAAAGCGTGGACGGTCCTCCGCCTTGCCTTGACTGCGGCGGACTGGTCAAGCCCGACGTGGTGCTTTACGAGGAGGGGCTGAACAGCGAAATCGTCAACGGAGCGATAAACGCTATCAAGGCTGCCGATATGCTTATTATCGGCGGAACATCCCTGTCTGTTTACCCTGCAAGCGGACTTATCGAATATTACGGCGGAAATAAGCTTGTGCTGATAAACAGGACTCCTACCGAAAAGGACAGCAAGGCAGACCTGCTCATTCACGGCAGTATATGCGAGGCGCTGGGTGTTGTTGACGAGCTGTAAAAACGAAAGGGACAGCAATATGAAAAGACTTTTTATATTACTTCTTGTGGCAGCTTTTGCGGCAACATTAACAGCTTGCTCCGAAAAAACGGCTGAGGAAATTACTGTAACTGAGCCGGTTGCTGCTGAAATGGAAACAACTGTTGAAACAGAACCAAGTTCCGCTGCGGAAACAAGTTTAGAAACAGAAGCGGAAACGGAAGAAGCTGCTTCGGAAACCAACATTGAACCTAAACTTGCTCAGCATGAAGATTTGATAGGTGCTTGGACTTTTGAAAACGAAGTATTATTTATATTTGAAGAAGACAGATATATTGAACTTAGCGGAGGTTTAATTGAGGTAATAAACGATAAAGTAAAGGACGGCAAAATTGAATTAAGCGAAGAGTTCGGTGCTGAAATGGATATTACAGCAAGTGTTTTAGGCGACAATCTTATATGTGAAACGTTAATTGACGGTGAAAGTTCGTCAATACCGTTTGTGCGATATAATCAGCCTGTTATTTCAGCAGATTTTTTAGACGGCAAATGGTATTCTAACAGCTATTTGGAGTTAGGCTTGTGGGATTGGGGCTGGTTCAGCTTTGAAAATGGGACAGGCACATTTGATTCCGGAGATAAAGATATGCCGGACCTTCCCGCTAATATTTCCATAAGTGACGATAAGCTTATTTTTACAGTCGGAGATTACAGTTCGGAATACACATATTATACTATTGATTATCCGCGTGCTTACAGAAAACACATATATTTATTAAGTGAAGAAAACAATATTGAATTGATTCAACATTATTAATCTGAAAGGAACATAAATATGAACCTGCCAAACTTTTATATCGATGACATTATAAAACGCGCTCTTGAAGAGGACATCAACTACGTTGACCTTGCAACGGACTACCTGCTGGACGACGAGGATATGTCAAGCGCTTCCTTTATCGCAAAGGCGGAGGGCGTTCTCTGCGGAATAAACGCTGCGCTGAGAGTGTTCACCTTTATTGACAGCGACGTAAAAACCGAAATCATGATAAAGGACGGCGAGCCTGTGAAAAAAGGCGACGTTATCGCCGTTGT
>JBJESH010000223.1:0-2792 GCA_051882695.1 Oscillospiraceae bacterium
GAGCTTAAACGCAAGGGAAACGAGCGTTCAGCGAAGGAATCCTCAACATTTGATATGCTTATGATAGTAAATGAAATGATGGCAAGAGGGTTTGAGTTTTTGCCGATTGATATTTACAAATCAGATGCGACCAAATATAAAATTGAAAACGGAAAGCTGCGTCTGCCTTTCTGTTCTGCAAAGGGTGTAGGAGCAAATGCAGCTAAGGCGATTTTTGATGCTGTTCAAGAAGGAGAGCTTCTTTCAATTGATGAACTTCAAGAAAGAAGTGGCGCAACTAAATCTGTAATTGAAACTCTTGAAAGCATTGGAGCACTTGATGCGCTGCCTAAATCAAATCAAATTTCACTTTTTTAGTTAAAAGGGTTGACAAGATAAATGTTATATGATATTATGATATCAAGATACTACGTCACTACTTTACTATATTAAAGCAAGGGGATAAAAAATGAAACGTTATGACTTAATTACTCCCGAAGGAACAAAGGATTTGCTGTTTGAAGATTGTGCTATGCGCAGAAGTCTTGAAGAAAAGCTTTCAAAAATATTTAAATCGAAAGGTTACTGCGAAATAGTTACTCCGGGACTTGAATTTTTTGATGTTTTTAATCTTAATTCAAGATATTTTCCACAGGAAAGTATGTACAAGCTTGTTGACAATAAGGGAAGACTTCTTGTGGTGCGTCCCGATTCTACAATGCCTATTGCGAGAGTTGCCGCCACAAGACTTCGTGACGCGGAACTTCCGCTGAGACTTTTTTACAGGCAGAATGTATATCGCAATAAGCCTGTAATGCGCGGAAGAAGCGATGAGATCCATCAGATGGGAATTGAACTTATAGGCTCTGATTCAAAGCGTGCTGATCTTGAGGTGCTTTCAAGTGCGATTGAAGTGCTTTCATCTCTTGAAAGCGACAACTTCCGTTTTGAACTTGGCGATATCGGATTTTTCCGTGAACTTGTAAATAAGCTTGATACAGACATTTCCACTAAAGAGGAGATACGCAGTCTCATTGAAGTTAAAAATTATCCTGCGCTGAACGATTTGCTTGACAGTATCGGTGATAATGAAATTACCAATGCGCTGAAGCAGCTTCCTCGACTTTTCGGCGGTGAAGAGGTACTTGACAAGGCTGCGCAAATTTACAACGACGAAAAAATCAATAAAATTATTTCTGACCTCAGAGGAATATATAACTGTCTTACACAGCTTGGATATAACGGAAAAATTACTATTGATCTGGGTATAGTAAATAAGCTTGACTATTACACCGGCGTTGTTATGAAAGGATATTTGCAGGGCTACGGAGATGCTGTTCTTTCAGGTGGACGCTACAACAAACTGCTTGCCGAATTTGGTTATGACGTTCCTGCTACAGGATTTGCCGTAAATGTTGACGCAGTTGCAAAGGTCATGAAGCAATCCCATACATATTCAGCTCCTGTTGCGGACGTAATTGTATACGGCGAGGATGGCTTTGTTATGGAAGCGATCAAATATGCAAATAAGCTTCGCGGCGATGGACTTGTCGTTGAAAATTCTGTTTTTGCTTCTTATGATGAAACAAAAACTTATGCTGAAAACAAAAAAATCAAAAAAGCGGTTTATGTTGGAAAAAACATATCCGAAGAAAATATATAAAGGAGGCTGCTGAAATGGAAAATGAAAAAAGACCTCTCAGAATCGCCTTAACAAAGGGCAGACTTGAAAAAGATACGGTAGCCCTTCTTGAAAAAATCGGATATGATTGTACAGCTGTCCGTGAAAAAGGAAGAAAGCTTATACTTCCGGTAGGCGATTCAATTGAAGTTGTTCTTGCCAAAGCGGCTGATGTTATTACATATGTTGAACACGGTGTATGCGATATGGGCGTTGTGGGTAAGGATACGATTATGGAAATGAACGGCAAGTTCTTTGAACTTGTTGACCTTGGTTTTGGCAGATGCAAGTTTGCTCTTGCCGGAAAAAAGGGAGATAATTTCTATCAGGGTTATAATATAAAAACAATTGCTACAAAGTACCCTAATGTTTCACGCTCTTTTTTTGAGAAAAAGGGAATGGATGTTGATATAGTAAAAATTGAGGGCAGTGTTGAGCTTGCTCCGCTTCTGAGCCTTTCCGACGCGATCGTTGATATAGTTGAGACAGGTACAACTCTGAAAGAAAACGGACTTGAAGTGTTTGAAGATATTGCTCCTATATCTGCAAGACTTATTGTAAATATGGTAAGCCTTAAACTCAGACAGCAGGAGATCGAATCACTTATCAAGCTTATTGAGGAAAATTTATAATCTGAATTACGGCGAAAGGAGGTCATGCTTCATATCGGAAGCATGGTTTTGAAATGATACGGAAAATTATTGCTAATGGTACCGATGAAGTTGCTTTTCTTAAAGAGGTAGAAAAGCGCAACGGTGAAACTGATAAAAAAATTACTGAAATAGTATCTGAAATTATTGATAATGTTAAAGAAAACGGTGACAAGGCAGTTCAGGATTATACCTTAAAATTTGACGGAAAGCTACCCGAATACTATGAGGTTCCGCTTGACGTTATTCACGATGCACTTAACGATGCTGATGAAGAATTTGTGAACTCTTTGCTGAATGCAATGGAAAACATCTCTGCATTTCACAACCGTCAAAAAGAACAGGGATTTATTGACCCTCACGATAACGGAGTTATCCTCGGTCAGCGTGTAAGAGGTCTTGAAAGAGTCGGACTTTATGTACCAGGCGGTACTGCTGCTTATCCTTCATCTGTACTTATGAATGCAATTCCTGCAAAAATT
>JBJESH010000224.1:0-11450 GCA_051882695.1 Oscillospiraceae bacterium
TATGCCGAGCAGCAGCGTAAAGCTATTGCCCTTGCGTTGTCGCAAGGATTTATGATACTTACCGGCGGACCCGGAACGGGAAAAACAACCACGCTGAAAGCTATAATTTCTCTTTATGAGCAGCGCGGAATGAAAGTAATGATCGCTGCGCCGACGGGAAAGGCTGCCAAACGAATTTCCGACCTTACCGGGTATGACGCAAAGACTATACACCGTATGCTTGAGGTGGCTTTTGACAACAGCGGTAAGCCGCGTTTCAAGCATGATGAAAATAATCCGATAGCTTGCGATGTAATGATAATTGACGAAATGTCAATGGTAGATACACTTCTTTTTGAGGCGCTTCTTAGGGCGCTGAAGCTGTCATGCAGGCTGATAATGGTCGGTGACAGCGACCAGCTTCCGTCAGTTGGCGCAGGAAATGTTCTGAAAGATATGATAGACTGCGGAAAGCTTCCGGTTGTAAAGCTTACCGAGATTTTCAGGCAGGCTCAGCAAAGCTGTATTATCACCAACGCACATAAGATTGTAAACGGTGAGCAGCCTGATCTGTCACGGTCGGATAATGATTTCTTTTTTTTGCAGCGTCTTGATTACGAAGCTGCTTCTGATACAGTTGTAGATCTTGCTGTTAACAGGCTGCCAAACGCATATAAATTTTCGCCTGCTGAGGATATACAAATACTTTGTCCGTCAAGAAAGGGAGCTCTCGGAGTTGTTGAAATGAACAAAGTTTTGCAGCTTGCCATTAATCCTCCTTGCAAGGAAAAGCATGAGCTGAAGGGTGTATTGTATAATTTCCGCGTTGACGATAAGGTAATGCAGGTCAAAAATAATTATGACATTATCTGGACAAAAGGCATTGAAAAGGGTACGGGCATTTTTAACGGAGACATCGGCATAATTTTAAAGGTAATAAAAGCTGAAAGCAAGGTGCTGATCGACTTTGACGGGCGGATCGCCGAATATTCATATGAAATGCTTGACCAGCTTGAGCTTGCTTATGCAATATCCGTTCATAAAAGTCAGGGCAGCGAGTTCAATGCAGTAATAATTCCGCTTCTTGGCGGTTTTGAAAAGCTTTATTACAGAAATTTACTGTATACTGCGGTTACGAGGGCGAAGAAAATGCTTATTATTGTAGGTTCTATGCGCGTCGTAGAAGCAATGGTTAACAACAACCGGAGGACTCTCAGGTACACTTGTTTGAAAGATATGCTTGAAAAGGAGCTTGAACACAGTGAAAAAGTATCTGAGCAAATGTAAAGCTTTTATACTTGACATATTCTTTCCGAACAGGTGTCCGTTTTGTGATGAATTCATTTGTTGGGACAAGCATATATGTAATGATTGTATGAACTCTCTTGTTCCGGCAAATGATAAAATCTGTCGGACCTGCGGAAAGGAAAAATGCTGCTGCCATGACAGCAAATTAAATTATGACGCTGTTTTTGCTTCGTTCTTTTATGACGATAAAAATGTCAGCAAAGCTGTTTACAGCTTTAAGCATCAGGGTATAATCAATATAGCGGAGTATACAGCATTTGATGCTTACCGCCGTATTAAAAATGGAAATATTGCTGTTCCCGATATGATAGTTCCTGTTCCTATGAGTAAACGAAAGCGGCGGAGCAGGGGACATAATCAGGCGGAATTGCTTGGAGTGTGTATAGGTGAAAAGCTTGACATACCTGTCAGAAATAATTTGCTTTATAAAAAAGATACAGAAGACGAACAGCATATTCATACTGCTGCAGAACGTATACAGCGTGTAAAAGGTTTATTTTATTGCGGAGAAGAAGACTTGTCAGGAAAGAGTGTTTTGCTGTGTGACGATGTTATGACAACAGGTGCTACTCTTAACGAGTGCGCAGGGCTGCTTAAAAGTATGGGTGCGGAAAAGGTCATTGCCGTTGTTTGCGCGGCTTCAAGGCTTGATAATTCACAGGAAAAGGGTGCATAAACATGGACATTGGAATTGATTTGGGTACTGCCAACGTGATGATTTCTGTCGGTAACAAGGGGATTGTTCTGAATGAACCGTCTGTTGTGGCGTTCAACAAAAAAATTAACGAGGTTATAGCTGTCGGCGAGGAAGCATATAAAATGGTAGGAAGAACTCCCGATCATATTACGGTTGTACGTCCGCTGAGTGACGGGGTCATTTCAGACCATAAAATGACAGAAAAAATGATAATGGCATTTATTGAAAAAGTAACGGGTAAGCAGCTTTTTATGCCTAATATAGTTATGTGTATTCCGTCTTCGATAACGGATGTGGAAAGCCGCGCAGTTATAGAGGCGGCAAAGATCGCAGGCGCAAGGCAGGTATATTTGATCGAGGAGCCTGTTGCGGCAATCATGGGTGCAGGGGTGGATATCTCAAAGCCGGAGGGCAACATGGTTGTCGATATCGGCGGCGGAACTACCGATATTGCAGTAATTTCTATGAACGGCGTTGTAACCAAATCGTCGGTAAAGGTTGCCGGAAATAAGCTTGACAAAGCAATTGTAAAGTATGTTACAAACCGTTACAGAATACTGATAGGCGAGAAAACCGCAGAAAATGCCAAAATGGCAGCTTCAAATGTTTATTCTCCCGACGGAAGCAGAAAAATTATCGTAAAAGGACGTCATCTTGTGCGCGGACTTCCCGAACAGATCGAGCTTACCGATTATGACATCTACGAAGCGATAATCGATAATGTCCGTGAAATGATAGACGCGGTAAAATCTGTTTTTGAAAAGACACCTCCGGAGCTGGTGGGCGATATTTACCGCAACGGAATTTATCTTACCGGAGGCGGAGCGCTGCTTTACGGTCTGGACAAGCTTATGTCCTCACAGGTCGGAGTAGCTTGTAATATAGCCGACGACCCGATTTCCTGCGTTGCAAAGGGTACAAGGTATGCATTTAAGAATATTGACAAGCTTCTCGACGGTTTTGAGCATGTTTCAATGTATAAGTAGTATAATACAAGCCCGGTTCAGCATATTCTGCTGTAAAGCTTTAAGCAGACTTTACGGAGGGATATTATGAACTGTACTTTGACAGAGCTGAGAAACAAGGAGATAATAAATATTAAAACAGGCGCACGGCTTGGTTATATTGATGACATTGAATTTGATACCGATGACGCTTCGGTAAAGGCTTTTGTTGTTTACGGCAGGATGCGTCTTTTCGGACTTCTCGGCAAGGAAGATGACATTGTGATAACCTGCGCTGATATTGAAATTATCGGAGCGGATACGGTTTTGATTTCTGTTGATGAAGCAAATTTATTAAAAAGAAAGACTAATGGAGTGAAAAATTTGTTTAAATAGTACAACAGATTGTGCTTGCAATTTTTGTATAAATGTGATATAATATTTAAGCAATTCGCACGCGTGTGCTTTTAACGGACGGTGCTTTCCCGAAAGTAAGCTTCCGTTAAGCTAAGCTGCGCGGAGGATAATAAAACCATATTTAGGAGGAACTACAAATGGGCGTAGTATCAATGAAACAGCTTCTCGAAGCTGGCGTACACTTCGGTCACCAGACCAGAAGATGGAATCCGAAAATGGCTCAGTACATTTTCACAGAAAGAAACGGCATCTATATCATCGACCTTCAGAAAACTGTAAAGAAGCTTGACGAAGCTTATAACTTTATCAAGTCTGTTTCTGAAAACGGCGATTCTGTTCTCTTTGTAGGTACAAAGAAGCAGGCAGGTGATTCCGTTAAGGAAGAAGCTATCCGTGCAGGCGTTCACTATGTAAACGCAAGATGGCTCGGCGGTATGATGACAAACTTCAAGACTATCCAGAGAAGAATCAAGAGACTTGAGCAGCTCCATCAGATGGAAGAGGACGGCACATTCAACCTTCTCCCTAAGAAGGAAGTTGTTAAGCTTCAGCTTGAAATTGAGAAGCTTGAAAAATATCTCGGCGGTATCAAGACAATGAAGAAGCTCCCCGGCGCTCTCTTTATCGTTGACCCCCGCAAGGAGAAGATCGCAGTTGCTGAAGCTAAGAAGCTTGGTATTCCTATCGTTGCAATCGTAGATACAAACTGCGACCCTGATGACGTTGATTACGTTATCCCCGGTAACGATGACGCTATCCGTGCTGTAAAGCTTATTGCAGGCGCTATGGCTGACGCTATCATCGAGGGCAGACAGGGCGAAGCTGTTGAAGCTGCTGCTGAAGAAGCAACAGAAGAGGCTGCTGAATAATTAATTACGAAGGTTCGGGCAGACAAAATAATTATGTCTGCCCTGATTTCGATATACCGAATTAAATTTAGGAGGAATATAAATGGCAAAGGCATCCGTTCAGGAAATCAAAGATCTTATGAAGGCTACCGGTGTAGGCATGATGGATTGCAAGAAGGCTCTTGAAGAGGCTGACGGCGATACAGAAAAGGCTGTTACCATACTCCGTGAAAAGGGTCTCGCAACACAGGCTAAGAAGAGCGGCAGAATTGCTGCAGAGGGTATCGTTGCTTCTGTAGTTGACGGTAACGTAGGCGCTGTTGTAGAAGTAAATATTGAAACAGACTTTGCTGCAAACAACGAAGAGTTCAAGGCATTCGTTGCAGCAGTTGCAAAGACTGTAATCGAAAAGAATCCTGCTGATCTTGACGCACTCAAGGCTGCAACTATCAGCGGCGGCGATAAGAGCGTTGAAGAAACTCTTCAGGATCTCTTTATTAAGATCAGAGAAAATATGGTTATCCGTCGTTTCCAGAGACTTGAGGGCGTTCTCGTTCCTTACGTTCACGGCGGCGGAAGCATCGGCGTAATGGTAAAGCTTGATACAGACCTTCCTGCTGACAAGGTATTTGAAGTAGGTAAGGACTGCGCACTTCAGGTTGCAGCTATGAACCCTGCTTACCTTAACAAAGAAGCTGTTCCTGCTGAAGTTATCGAGAATGAGAAGAAGATAATGATGGCTCAGATGGCTGAGGATCCCAAGATGGCAAGCAAGCCCGAACAGGTAAGAGCTAAGATCGTTGAGGGTAAGGTTGGCAAGTATTACACAGAAAACTGTCTCCTTGAGCAGGCTTTTGTTAAGGATGACAAGCTTTCCGTTCAGAAGTATGTTGACGCTGCTGCTAAGGAACTCGGCGGAAAAATCACTGTTGTTGATTTCGTTCGTTTTGAAAGAGGCGAAGGTATCGAGAAGAAGCAGGACGATTTTGCTGCTGAAGTTGCAAGCATGGCTAAGGGCAACAAATAATTAAAAATCAAGCTGCCGTAAATTGTAATTACGGCAGCTTTTTATATCGGATAAAATAAAAAAGCTGTTACAAAGGGAAGCCTCTTTGTAACAGCTTTTTTTATCAGCAGTAATAAAGCAGATGAGTACGAACCGCAGAAAGCATTTCTTTGTAAAGCTCCGTAGCATCATTTAAATCGGCAGACATCAAAGGGTCATTAAGAAATGCGTTGAACGCAATGTCAAGGTCGCGTTCCTTGACTGATTTAACAATAGTGTCCTGATTTATAACGTGCCGGATTGTAAGACCATAGATCTCATCGGTAAGTTTTCCTGCCGCAACAGGTTTAACTGAATTTTTGCTGATAAGTGCGTTTGTGTGTACAATAGCACCCATAGGAAGATTTTCAACTTGTCCTGTATTTTTCATGCAGACATTGGTAATAAGATTGCCGAGCCCCATAAGAGCGCGGATCTGCAAAGCACAGTCGGTAGTACCTCCTCCGACGCGAAGCTGTTCTGAACCATTCATCAGAGATTTTACGCGGCTGATTTTGTCAAGCCGCAGCCGTTTAAGATAATTAACTGTTGTCTGGCTGAATTTCCAGTTGGCGATGGTTTTGGGGGATTTAAGATACCATGTTGGGCAGAAATCTGCAATGACTCTGTCTGAAACTGCGGGAATATAGCCATACCTCAAAAATAAATCGAACTTGATTTTATTAGCCGATGCAAACGGATTTACTTTATATTCATTAGGCTTGATCTCGTATCCGGTATTGTAGTATTTTTCAGCATAGCTGCGAAAAATCGGCATAACATCGCTTCCGTCGTATGTAACCTCATCAAACCAGCAGAAGCCGCTTATTCCGAGAAGGTTAAACTTGATATCACGTCTGCGAATTTGCTGTACTCCGAATTCCTTTTCGCATATATTGACAAGAAGGTCAATAGTCGGGTAAAGTTCATTTGTGGAGCCGAACAGTTTTATATCGGGAAAAACGTCGTACATCATTTTCATACATACAGACATAGGATTGGACATATTGATGACCCATGCTTCAGGACAGATTTTCTTGATAAGTTCAGTATATTTTATGTAAACCGGCAGTGTTTTCAGTGCTTTGATCACACCGGAAGGTCCGGTCTGTTCGCCTGCTGACTGATAAATGCCATAGGTTTCAGGCAGGTGCATTTCTGTGACCATTTCTTCCATTGAACCCTGTGTAAATGAAAGAATGACAATATCTGCATTTTTTAATGCATCCTCCGGAGTGTCAACGGCAAGGTAAATTATATCGCTTTTGCAATCGGGATTTTCACGCAGCTTATTGCCGATTACTTCATTTGCAAGCGCGAGCTGCTTATCGGCATCATAAAGCTGAACTGTAGCGTATATTTCTTCGCAGGCAAGCTCGGAAAAAAGCTTCCAGCCGTAGTTTACCGAGCCGCCGCCGATATATGCGACAGTAGTTCGTTTGTCCTTGTTGAACATGGGGTGTAGTCCTTTCAAATGAATTTGGATATACATTAATATTATTGTACAATTTTATAATTTTGTCAAGTATTTTTCCAAAATTTATAAAAATATTTTGAAGCCGATAAAATATTTTGTTTTGTAATTATGCATATTGTCAAAACATATGAATAATAAATATCCAATATATAATAAATTGTAAAAAGTGTGCAAATCTCTTGACATTTACTCCATAAATTGTTATCATAATAATATATATTGAATAAAGTGGGGGCTGTAATTGTGGATATTTTTAAACAATATGACATATTTAAAGAGAAATGTATAGAATTCCCTAAAAAATTTGAGGGAAAGTATTTTGCTTCCAATAAGCTTATTTGCCACCCTACTGCGGAGAATGAGCTTATATCAGTATGCAGCGATGAAGAGGCGCACACTAATGCAATATGTATCTGCCGTATGGGAGATATGCTTCTTATGTCAGATGACGGTGAGCAGTGGTCTGCATTTAATCTTGCTGAAGCGCGTAAAAATGCTGAACAGAACAGTTATATCTACCTTACTGACCTCCTTGCCGAAAGTGCTTTTATGGCTGAGGAATGGATGATAGACGGCAAGCACGATACGGTTATCGTAAATGAGGAGTATATGCGTGAAAAGGGGATGAAGTATGCTCCCGTTACGCCGCTTACCAATAAAGTGCTGCACTTTAAAAAATACAGCAACAGCTTTTTGTGGAAGCCTTCCGTTCCCGGTGAAATTGTCTGTGTAGACAAGGCTTACATAGACAGCAGATTTGACGAATATTTTAAAACACTTTCAGAAAATCTTCCTGACCTTTCAGAGTCTGAAACGATAAACTTCAAGCTTTTTGACAATGAGATCACAATTGATGTCAACACTACAAGAGCAAGAACAATCGAAATGTTTTTTGCTAAAATCAATGAGCTTGTTAAGGTGTTTGCTAAAAATGACGAAATTTTTGCAATTTGTGATTACAGCTTTGCAGAGGTAGATTTCATTCTTGAATTTGCTGCCGCAGCTTTGAGAAATAATGGTATTGATCTTTCCAAGAGCGAATTTGCTACTAAGTATTATTCTCCTGTTCTGAACGGTGCAGACGCTGCCGATAAGCTTGCTTTGCTGGGAAATAAATGCGGAATTGACGATATTGATTGTATTAAGCTTGCATTTATCGATGCTGTTGTTAATGAGTACAAGGACGAGATAAATTATTCTGCGGAAGACACAAGCTTCTATACCAATACGCTTCGCCGTCTTGAACTTGGAAATTACAGCGATGAAGAGGAACAATATCTTATTTCTGAGCTCCTTTCACATAAGCCCGGAGATTATCGTGTATTCTATTATGCAAATAAAAAATACCCTAACGAGGCGGAAAACATAGCTGCAATCGCTTCTTTCTGGGAGATAGCTCCTCAGTCTGAAGATGAGATGGAAAATACGATACTGAGCGCATATATCCTTGATGAGAATTTTGACGAGCAAGGACGTTTCTGTGCAGGATATGAGGAATCGGTCATCCTGAAAGAACAGCTTGAAAAAGTTATTGAAAAGTACGGTATTTCAAGCAGGGAGTGTATTGATGAGCTTGAACAGCATATCGAGGCAATAGACAAGGAGCGCCGTACATTTAACGGAACACTTTTCGCTACTCCGGAAGAAAAGAAGCTTGCAGTTAAAAATGAAGTTTATATTCAGGAACTTTGTACAGACCTTTCCGCTCTTAACGAGTCTGAGCTTAATGCTCTTAATGAGCATATAGAAAATACAACTCTTGATGTGAATACAAAGTCAAAGTATCAGCTTAAAGTCAAGCTGGCGCTTAATAATGTGCATACTTCAATGCTTGAACAGCGCTGCCTGAAGCTTCCGCTTATGACTATTGATGAGATCGCCGGTCTGAGAGAAAAGATTGCAGCTGATGACTATCCTGAAGCCGTTGTGAAACCGTTTGAGGCTAAAATCAAGGACGCTTATTCAGCAGCTCAGACTGCTGAAATCGAGAAAATGCTTGAGGGTTCTGAGAGTCTGAGTGATGAAAAGCTTGACGGCATTTCTGAGAAGCTTTCCTCCGGCAGATATGATTTTACTATTTCCGATTACTACAAGCAGAAAATTGAGGAGATCAAAGAAAATAATATCAGAACAAAGCTTCATGCTCTTGTTGACGGTTTTGAGTCATTCAGCAAGGAAAAGCTTTCGGGTCTTATAGAAAAGCTTTCCGGAGAAGAGTTCCCTAAGCGTCTGACCTATTCACTTGTCCGTAAGATTACAGACACTCTGAATAATTATGAACTGAATGAAGCTGCAAGAGCCTTTGATGGTGTTGATTTTGCCGATAAAGAGCAGCTTGAAAAGATGAAAAAGATCATCTCTGATAAGCTTTTTGCCGATGAGATTCTTGCTCCTTATATAGTAAAGGTAGAACAGCGTGAAAAGGAACTCCTTAACGAAGAGCTTTCCGAAATGTGCAGAGATATCGACACAATGTCTCAGGAGGAGCTTGACAAGCTTAAAGATGATATTTCTTCCTCGGACAAGGAATTTGACGAACAGCTTGTTTCAAAATATCTTGACAAGATTGCACAGCGTGTATGCGAGTTGAAAAATTCCGAGCTTGCAGAGCTTTGCAAATACATCTTTTCTATGGAGCAGGAAGAGCTTGACGAACTTAAAGAAAAGCTTTCTGACGAAAAGTATGATAAGGAATTTACAGCGGTTTATTACAGAAAAATTGCAGAACGTGAGCAGGAACTGGTTGTTCTTGAGCTTGACAAGCTTTGCGAAAATATTGATAGTTCCGATATTCCTGAACTTGAGGAGCTTAAAGCTAAGATCATTGATGATGATAAGTACGCCGATATATGCGACCGCTATATTTCCGATATTAACGATCGTATCGACGCAATTAAGATTTCAGAATATAAAAAGCTTATTGCAAGCGTCGCTGAAATGAATTCGGAAGAAGTTGAAGAATTCAGAAAAACTGCAGAGGATAAGCGCATTGAAATAGGCGAGGAGCTTTATGAACAAAGCATAGCTGTTGCCGATGAACGTGATGACGCTATTGAAAATGAAGAAATTGAGCAGCTGTGCGAGGGCATTGAAGAATATGATTTTGAAAAAGCTGAAAGCGTTAAGTCTCAGCTTTCAGATAAAGGCTATGCTGCGGAGAAAATTGCTCCGTATATCGCAAGAATTGAGGACAGGATCATTGAACTGCATACTGCTGAATTGGAATCCTACATAAGCGGCTATGAAACAATGAGCAAGGAACAGCTTGTTAAGGCACAGATCAATATTCAGCAGTACGATAACGGATGTCCTGAAGAGCTTAAAGAGAAGTACAGCAAAATTGCCGAAGCTGCAATTGCCGATATTGCTGACAGAGAAGCCCGTGAGCTTTGCGGAGATATTAAGTCGCTTTCGGCAAAGAAATCTGCTGATCTTATCAGAAAGCTCAATACAATGACTCTTGACGAGAATGCAAAGAATAAGTATATTGACGTACTTGACGCACATATTGCTTCTATTAAGGAAAATGAATCAAAAGAATATATCAAGTATCTTACCGATAAAATGTCTGAGTTTGGTATCAATGCGGTACATCTTTGTGTTCCGGGAATGTCAAATCTTTTCCATGCCAAGTATGATACAGTATGTGCCACTTATGTATCGGCAGGCAGGTATGAACTTCCTATACTTGTACATGAAGGTAACGCAGGCGACAGCTTTACAATGACTACCGAATATCTGTATACATTTAACAGGGGAGTTGTAAACAGGATCAAGATTGACGATATTGCTTCATTCCAGGCAAAGAAAACGCTTATGACTTCTGTACTTACGGCAGTTGAAAGAAACGGTAATTCAACGGAACTTCCAAATGCACTTAACAAAAATGTTATTGAAAATGTAGCCAAAGTGCTTACTGCATTGGTAAGCTTTGTTCATGATCAGCGTTCGGCAGAGCATATGAAAGAACTTCTTGAGAATGCAGTTCAGGAAAAGGCAATGCAGGCAGCCGCAGTAGCAGCTGCTGTTGAATCGGCTCCCGTTTCTGATAATAATGTACATGAGGCAGCGGAAGAAGATGTAAAGGTAAAATTCTGCGACCAGTGCGGTGCAAAAATTTTAAGCGCAAATGCAAAATTCTGTGCTGAATGCGGAAACAAGCTTATGTAATTTAAAAACAAGAGGTACCGGTGCACAAGCGTGGTACCTCTTGTTAATTATAGAAATAATATTACTTGTCAAATGACGGGTTAAAAGCATAGAAGTTTTTGGAGTTAAGTTTATCCTGAGCAATTCTAAGACCTTCGCCGAATCTTTGGAAGTGAACAATTTCACGCTCGCGCAGGAACTTGATCGGGTCGCGTACATCGGGGTCATCTGTAAGGCGGAGAATGTTATCATAAGTTGTTCTTGCTTTTTGTTCGGCAGCCAGATCTTCGACAAGGTCAGTAATTATGTCGCCTTTAGATTGGAAATAAGTTGCAGTAAAAGGCATTCCTGATGCTGCTATAGGGTAAATTCCTGTTGTATGGTCAACAAAATAAGCGTCAAATCCGCTGTTCTTTATTTGTTCCGGAGTAAGATCTCTTGTAAGCTGATAAAGAATAGCAGAAATCATTTCCATATGTGCAAGTTCATAGGTACATAGACTATAGAAATATAATTGCCTTGCAGAAAAGGTTTAAAGCCGATTCTACAGGGCAGATTTTTTGTCCACTTTATAATCGGGAATTAG